>JABFSB010000533.1 GCA_013140875.1 Acidobacteriota bacterium | reverse complement strand
TTTTAGCGCGATGCCCACCACGGCAAACGTCCAGATTCCGACAAGCAGCACGCGGCCCAACGAACCGCCGGCGATCACTATTCCGAACGGCGTGTAGCTGCCCGCGATCAATAGATAGATGCAGCAGTGATCGACGATCTGAAGAAATTTCTTGTGTTCGGGAGCAACCGCACTGTGATAAACCGTCGAGGCGGCGTAAAGAATAACAAGCGAAAGGCCATAAACGACACAGCTTGCGATCAGCAGCGGCCCGCCGCGAAGCGACGCAAGAACGACCAACACCACAAACCCGACGATGCTCAAGAAAAGCCCGAATCCGTGCGTCAGCGTATTCGCAACCTCTTCTACCGGCAATTCGTTTAACCTTTTTCTTATCATTGACTCCGCCAATAATCTGCATCCAGAGGATACACCAAATATCGGCCCGAAATTGTAAAATATCGGTAATTATTTCAAGAGCCGTAGCAACCTCGAGGAAATTTTTGCAGCGTCAGCAGGCTGTTTTCGAGTTTGAAAGGCAGATCCTTCCTCCACACTCCAGCATGAAAAGTTCATTCAACTGATCCAGGCTCGAATCCGACTGATCTCACCATTCAGTATCTTACCATTCGGTGTCTTACTATTGTGTGATATGGTCTTACGTCTATTCAGAAGAAGGCACTGCATGCCGTGGTGGCAGAAAAAGGCGAACGGCTGCAGTCGCATAAGGTAGTGAAAGCCACGGGCGTTTCCGCGTCGAGTTTGCGCAAATCACTGGAGTCGTTAACTGCGAGGGACATTCTACGACATGTCGAATCGTCGGGAATCGTAAAATTTAAGTTTGAAGATCCCTTTCTAGCTCACTGGATAGGTTTGTTTACGTTTTAGTATCCGCCTAAAATACCTGACTGCACGCCTTAGAATTCCGAATCTGAAGTAGCTCTTTCGCGTCGAGCCACGCCTGTTGAATACGCGGCTTCCTCGACTTTTGCGGCGACAGCTTCACCTACGCGACGGTCAAAAACCGACGGAATTATGTAATCGGGATGGAGTTCGTCGTCGCCGATAATACCAGCGATCGCTTCGGCCGCCGCGAGTTTCATGGCTTCGTTGATGCGTGAGGCACGGCAGTTCAGGGCCCCGCGGAAGATGCCGGGAAAACACAGGACGTTGTTGATCTGGTTGGGATAGTCGGAGCGGCCGGTGGCCATGACCGCCACGTGTCCGGCGGCATCTTCGGGCATGATCTCAGGGACCGGGTTTGCCATCGCAAAGACGATCGGATCTTTTGCCATTTTCCCAAGGTCCTCGACCGTGATCACGCCCGGAGCCGAAAGCCCGAAGAAAACATCGGCTTTCTCGATAACGTCGTGAATGGTTCCTTTTTCTTTGAGGGGATTGGTGTTGCGTGCGTACCAATCTTTAACCCAATTCATGTTCTCGATCCGGCCCTCATAGATCGCACCGGTCTGGTCACAGCCGACGATATTTTTGACTCCGGCGGCCATCACGATCTTTGAGCACGCCACGCCCGCGGCTCCAACGCCGTTGACGACAACCTTTACGTCCTCCATCTTTTTTCCGACGATCTTCAACGCGTTTATCAACGCCGCAAGAACAACGACCGCGGTGCCGTGCTGGTCGTCGTGAAAGACGGGAATATCAAGTTCCTCTTTTAATCGCTCTTCGATCTCAAAGCATCGCGGTGCCGAGATATCTTCGAGATTTATCCCGCCAAAGGCGACCGAGATATTCTTTATCGTTTGGACGATCTCATGCGGGTCTTTTGTGTTGAGGCAGATCGGAAAAGCGTCCACGCCGCCGAATTCCTTGAACAATTGAGCCTTGCCTTCCATAACAGGCATCGCGGCCGCCGGACCGATATCGCCAAGCCCGAGCACCGCCGTACCGTCCGATATCACCGCGACGGTATTTTTCTTGATCGTGAGATTGAAAACTTTTTCCGGGTCTTTTGCGATCGCCTCGCAAACGCGCGCCACGCCGGGTGTGTAAGCCATCGAAAGATCGCTGCGCGTTTTCAATTGCATCTTCGACGTAACCTCGATCTTTCCGCCCAAATGCATCAGAAAGGTCCGGTCCGAAACGTTTATTACCTCAACGCCGTCGATATCGGCGAGGGCCGCAAGTATCTCTTCGTCGTGCTTTTCCGAGGCCGCGTTGACCGTAATGTCGCGGATTAGAAAATCCTTGCCGACACTTACGATGTCGATGCCTTCGATATCGCCGCCGGCCAATCCAATGGCGGTGGTTATGGCTCCTAATTTCCCGGGCTGATTGTGAATTCTGATCCGAAGCGTGAGACTGTAACTGGCGTTCGGCGTAGGTTTATTAGACATAAAGCATAAGGTTAGCGTGGCGAAATTCGATTGGCAACTCGCGTCGGTTGTCAGGGCCATTCGGGTCGGGCCGCACGAATGGTATTATGGGATTTGCTGATCCCATAACCGTCTCGCATTCATGAAAAAGATAAGGATAAATTACATAGAACGAAAGTTCTATCAGTTCGTTAGTATCGAAAAAGCGTTCAGACAGATCGGGAAAGGACTTTGCGGCGAAAGGTTTGAGGTTTCATTCGAACAAGTCCCTTACCTCAGCAGTCTGTCGGGCACGATAAAAAACCTGCTGTTCTTCCGTCTGAAAAACAAGGCGGACATATACCACATCACCGGCCACGTTCATTACATTGCTCTGCTTTTTCCTCCGCGGCAAACTGTACTTTCGATAATGGACGTCAGGTTTATGTACACATATCGAGGGCTTCGGCGATTTGTGCTGAAGAAGCTGCTGCTCGATTTGCCGGTCAAAAGGTTAGAGTATTTAACAGCGATCTCGGAAGAGACCAAGCGTGAGATTGTTCGTTTTACCGACTGCGATCCGCGAAAGATTCGGGTCCTGGACCTTCCGCTGCTCGATCACATTCATCCCGTCGACGAAACCGTCTTTAATTCGGAAAGACCGAGGCTGTTGCAGGTAGGTACGACCGACAACAAGAATCTTCCGAATGTGGTCCGGGCTTTACGCGGGATTGAATGCAAACTTGTGATCGTGGGCCGGCTGGATGAGATGCAGCTTACCGTACTGCGCGAAAACGCGATCGACTTCGAGAATTTGTTCGACCTTGATGACGATGAATTGAGGAACGAATATGCCCGGGCGGATATCGTGATTTTCTGTTCGACCTACGAAGGTTTCGGCCTTCCGATAATCGAAGCACAGTCCATGCGGAAACCTGTTCTCGCCAGCGACGCCAGCCCGATGAGGGAAACTGCCGGCGGGGCCGCCGAACTTGTCGACCCGCACGATATCGAGAGTATTAGAAAAGGGATTCTGAAATTGATTGCCGACCCCGAACGCCGTTTGGAGCTTGTCGAAGCAGGGCTGCAAAACATCCGCCGGTTCGAACCAAAAGCTGTCGCCGCCGGTTACGCGGAACTCTATGAAGAGATGATTAAGGCGTAACGGCAAATTTCGGCTTTTCACTGCCGATCTCCGCCATCCAAAAATCCACCATTTCGTCGAGCATGGTTTCGAACGTATATTCCGGTTCCCAGCCGACCGTTTCGCGCAGCTTGGTGCTGTCGCCTTTTAGACTTCGTAATTCCTCAGGACGGAGGAGACGCGGATCGATCTCGACATATTTCTCCCAGTCCATATCGAGCTTCGAGAAAACATAGTCGACCAGATCGCGAACGCTGTGCGTTACGCCCGTTGCACAAACGAAATCGTCGGGTTTGTCCAGTTGAAGGATCATCCACATGGCACGGACGTAATCTTTAGCGTGGCCCCAGTCACGACGCGAATCAAGACTGCCCATCCGCAGCTTTTCCGTCAAACCGTATTTTATCCGGACGGCTTCCTTGCAGACTTTGCTGGTAACAAAATTCGTTCCGCGGCGGGGGCTTTCGTGATTGAAAAGAATGCCGTTGCTGACAAACAAGCTGTATGCATTCCTGTAATTTCTCGATATTTGATAAGCGAAAACCTTGGCACATGCATAGGGCGACGCCGGATTCATGCGGCTCGTCTCACGCTGAAAACCGTCCTCTTCAATGCTGTTCCCGAACATCTCGGACGATGAGGCCTGATATATTTTTGCCTCAGGGTCGTAAAGCCGGGCCGCCTCCAAAACATTCATCGTGCCGATGCCTGTAACTTGCGCCGTAAGGATCGGCTGATCGAAAGAAACACGAACATGCGACTGGGCCGCAAGGTTATAGATCTCATCGGGGTTTACATCTTTTATAACGTGAGATAACGACGACAGGTCGGTAATGTCGGCATAGTGCAAAACCAGTTTGTCCCTGATCGAATCAATCCGGGAGAATTGCGATTCGGTGACGGAATTTCTTTTTACGATGCCAAAAACTTCATAACCTTTTTCGAGAAGAAACTCGGCCAGATAACTTCCGTCCTGGCCATTTATACCGGTAATCAGGGCTTTTTTCATGATCGGATTGTGTCCAGATGATTATAGGGCTTTTGATGCTTTTGCTTCAAAGCGTTGAAGCGGATTGAAAATACTTTCCGGGCATTATTCGGAGTGGTCGGTCAAAGGAAAGGGACGCAGCAGAGCACGCATCACGCCTTGAACGGATACCTCATCGGCGGGGAAAAATAACGATTCGAAATCGGCATTTGCCGGGCGTATCTCCGTCTCGCGGCCGTGATGATAATATTGGCCTATTACCATCTGGCCGTTGTTTAACCGGGCCGCCACGATCTCGCCGCGACGGCCGTACGATCTTCGCTGGAAGAGCATGATATCGTCCTCGCAAATATGT
>JABFSB010000426.1 GCA_013140875.1 Acidobacteriota bacterium | reverse complement strand
CGCCGGGCTTGATCTTGCCGGACACTACCAACGCATGCCACGCCGTCAATGCCGCGCATGGCAGCGTCGCCGCTTCTTCGAATGAAAGATGCTCAGGGACACCGACGACCGATTCCTGATCGAACGCCCCGAACTCCCGCAAAATGCCGTCCCATTGCGGCCCGGCACCGAGCGACGTGCGGCGTTTTTCCTCGCTCGAATCACCGTCGAACCAACGCTGAGCAAAGATCGGCATTACGCGGTCGCCAATCTTCCATTTCGTCACCGCTTCGCCGACCGCCGCGACCTCACCCGCTCCGTCCGAAAACGGAGTGGCCGGCAGCTTCATTCGTGGATTGTAAGTGCCGGACACGACCATCAGATCGCGATAATTGATCGACGCCGCGCGGAACCGGACGAGCACCTCATGCGGCCCCGGTTCGGGATCCGGACGCTCGACGATGTTTAGCTCGTCGACACCGAATTGTTTGATCTCGTATGCTTTCATGTTATTTCGAAGACACGCGCCTTCCCGGCCGCGGACAGGAAAAGCGGCCCTTTCCGGCGCGTATCTCCGAACCTTGGGCTATTTCTTCCTCGCCGTTTTCAGGTCGAGCGTGATCGAAACATCGTCGCGGATCAAATTGTCGGCCGGCCCGGTATAAACAATGCCGAAATCCTTGCGGTTGATGCTGAAACTTGCCTTGACCGCGACGTCTGTGTCGGTGACATCGATCTTTGCCGGAAAACTGACCGATTTGGTAACGCCGTGCATTTCCAGGTCGCCCGTGACAGTAAAATTATCCGGAGCCTTGGCCCCCGATTCGATTTTCGTGGACTTAAATGACGCTTTTGGGAATTTCTCCACCTCAAAAAAGTCTTTCGTCTTAAGGTGTTCGGTCAGCTTGGGATCATCGGCGAAAATCGACTTCGCGTCCATATCCACCGACACGCTGCTTTCTTCCGGTTTTCCGTTGACCAGGTTTATCGTCCCCGAAAACTGTTTGAATCCACCTAAGTGCTTGCCCGTGACTTTGTATCCAACGAAAGCGACGGTCGAGTTCGCCGGAGTGATTTCCATCGCTTCGCCTTTTGCGGCGGTCGACGGAGCGGCTGCCGCATTTGCGGTATTCGCCGGTTTATTCGTCGATGGTTCCGACGTGCTGGCTTTTGGCGTGTTTGCGTCGGGTCCCGAACACGCGGCAAATGCGAATGTGGAAGCAACAAGAGCGGTTAACAATATTTTCATCGAAATTATCTCCTCTGATAGAAATTTGCCTGGCTAAGTGATGCCGTTCGCGGCCGAAGACGCGGACCGGTCCCATTCCTTCAACAGCTTTTCAAACTCGGACTGTACCGATTTTCCTATATCGGCATTGTACCAACGCTGCATGTTCTCAAGGATCAGCGGTTTATCGATCCCGCGTTTTTTCATATCCCGGAACAGGTCCTGGGCGGCCTCGGGCCTTGCTCCCCAGGTTCCGATCACCTCAAGCGTTGTCGCGTCGATAGCGATCAGCTTCGGTATTGAGCGCTTTCCGTCTGTTAGATATGCATCTATCAGCTCCGGGTTCTCGTCGCGAAGTAAATAACGAGTTTCAATATTATCGCTTTCCGCGGCAATTTTCTCGATGACGGGTATATTTTGTGCGGCGTCACCGCACCAGCCTTCGGTAATGATCAGCCAGATGAGTTTGCGGCTAAGGCGTTTGGCGGCCGAACGTACCGAGTCGTCAAGCTCGACCGTTTTGCTAAGTCGCTCCATTCGCCGTCGATTGAGGTTGCCATAACCAACCATGGCTTTCGACTGGTTCGGCCCCGTCGTTTCGCCAACCGCCAAAAGCCGGTCGAGCAGTGCCAGATATTCGGTGAAGGTCAATGATCGTTCAAGATAGTTTTTCATTTCTTTGACGCCTTCAGTCGTTCGACCTCTTTTTCGAGCCTTTCGATGTGTTCGTTCAAAGGCCGTATCATCACACGAACTTCATCGAGGCTGTACTTCGGCGTTATGTGCTGCGGGCAATTCCATTCGAACGCCTCGACATTGAATATGACTGCTCTCTCGATCTTGGCTTCGTACGCCGTGTCGGCAAGATCTTTTATCAGGTCCGGCCGTTCGTCGGCCTCGAATATCTCGACCGTGGCCAGTATTTTCAATCTGCGGCGATTTGCGTAGTCCATCAGGAACAAAGCCGCCCTCGCATTCGTCTGAAGATTACCGACACTGATGTATTGAAGATTGCCTCGAAAATCCGCAAAGCCAAGCTTTGTTTCATCGAGTACTTTTAGAAAGCCGCGAGGCCCTCCGCGAAACTGAATATAAGGGTGTCCGGTTTCGCCGGCCGTCGCAAAATAAAATCCGTCGCGGGAGGCAATAAAATCAGACTCAGCGTCGCCAAGTAGATAATTCTTGTCCGGGCCCAGCTCGGATTTTGCATAATGCTTCCGCGTTCCATATTTTTCCTGGACCTTTTTTACCGCGGGCGTGAACGCGATCTCATGAAACCTGTTTGCCATTTAGGTCACCTTTTACTGCACCAACTTATTCAAGATCAGGCTGGCCCTTAGGAACAATGGATAGAGCCGCAGCAGCCCGCTGACAACGCCTAGAATCAACGGCGGCGGACCGATACCGATCGATAGACATTCCGAATTCAAAATAGACACCTTGATTAAAAACCCTCCCTTCGCTCGTCACTCCCCTTTGTTCGTCACTCCCTTTGCTCGTTCTATTTCTGCAACATTTTTGTAACAGTAACTGCTACAAATAAAGGCAAAAAATTTTAAACCTTCCCTTGCTCGATAATTTCAAGAACGCTTTGCAGCGTGTACTGCGACAGTTTTTCACCCACGCTTTTATCGATCTCCTTCTGCAAATTGCAAAGGACCGCTTCGATATTCTTGCCGATCGGGCAGTCTCGATTGGGGGATTTCCCATGCAGGGCAAAAACCTCGCCGCACGAAACTGCCTTATAGATCTCGGCCAGCGTTATCTGATTCGGGCATTTGGCAAGACGCGTTCCGCCGCTTGCACCGGTTTGCGATTCGACCAGCTTCGCCTGGCTCAACTGTCCCAACAGCCGTCGGATCACAACAGCATTCGTGTTCACGCTGCCCGCCACGGCCTCGGACTTGATCTTTTCGTCCTTGTACCGCGCCAGTATCGCGAGAACATGTACCGCCATTGAAAATTGACTGTTTGCCGCCATATCTGTAACAATAGTAGTTACATTTCAAAAGTTTGTCAAGTGAAGAATTTTGGGCCTCTATGACAGCTCTCGAAAATCCCGCTAACGGGCGTAAATAAGGCTGCCCTGCTTCATCCCGCCGCTGGTAGCCACACCTATTACCGCTCCGGCCGGTAAGCCGTAGAGAAAACCGCCTGCGGCTATGAGGGGATCGGCCCCCGCCGCGGCCGCGATACCGCCGATCAATACACCCGCTCCGGCTCCCGCTAAAGCTCCGATCAAACCGCGTTTGACTTTCGACGGACGTTTTCCGAAATAGACCGCCGAAACGCTGTCGCGAGATACTGCGACCTCCCGCGCGTTGACCTTCACCGTCAGGTCCCGATCGTCCGCTTTGACAAATTTTCCTTTCAGGGGCTTTCGACCGTCCGTTTCCACGAAGATACGCGTGCCGTAAGCGAGCGAAACTACCTTGTTCCATTTTTCATCGATGGTTTGGGCATGCGTCGCCGTCGAGGCGCCGAGGCAGACAAAGACCAGCAGAAAGGCCGATAGATATAATTTAAGATACATTTTTTTGAGCACTCCTTTCGCACATATTTTGCGAACGAAGTTTAGCTCGTATAAGAAAATAGAAAGGGGAGGTATGTGACACTTTGCGGAAGCGCCACTTTGGAGGCCGGTTTAGGCCAGAGCGTGTTTCAAATCTTCTATCGAGGATTCTTTTATAAGCCGAAATATCCTCACGCGCCGATCCTTCGGAAAGTGCTTTGCCGCGAACGAATCGCAGATAATGACCGCGGCCGATTCGAGTCCGGCCTGCCAACCCTTTTCCGATGTGGACCTTACGATCAAGGCTTCGGGATCGATCTTGGCGGCAAGCAGGTAGATCCGGGCAAAACCGACGAATTGCTTCCAACCGGAAACAACGGCTATCAGCTTTGTTTTATCGGGCCTTTCCGAGCCGATCAGAGCATGCGGCACCGAATTCACATCGATAAAAACGGCCTTCTGGTCAGGCGAAAGAACCGGTCGCATTTTTTCCTTTTCATCAAAAAGCGCGACGAGAACAGCGCCCTTGTCGTAATCGCCCGACAGGAATTCATCGAGCGAAATCGATCCGACTTGCCTGTCGAGAAGACTTCCTATCTCTTCTTCGATGATCGAGCGAAGGCCGAGGTCCGATTCAACTAATACGAGTTTCTTCCGCGTTCCCGAATGCCGCCAGAGATCTATCTCCGACTCTATTTCCGTGCGGCTGAACCCCGAAGCCAGGGCCAAGCCGAGAAAATCCGTGAACAGCGAATTGATGCTTTTGGGACGGCTCTCGCGGCTTGCGTTTTCGGCCACAAATACACCGCTGCCCTTGCGGAATTCGACCAGGCTTTCCAATGCAAGCTCTCGGTAGGCGGCGGAAACGGTGTTTGCGTGAATACCGAAGCGCCTTGCCAGTTCGCGAGTGCTCGGCAGTTTTTCGCCCGCGGAAAGATCGCGGGACGCAACGCCAAGCCTTATCTGCGTAACGATCTGCGCCCGGACCGAAACTTCGGCGTTCTTGGTTATCCAGAACTTCATCGTGGCAAAAGAAAAAGCCGGGTCTGAGATCAAACCCGGCTTACTAAATTTACACG
>JABFSB010000037.1 GCA_013140875.1 Acidobacteriota bacterium | reverse complement strand
GTATTTGGCGGTTAGATTCCTGCCACTCGCCCACGATCTTTAGGTCTGAAAGCGATTTCTGCGAATCGACGAGGCCGGGATCGGGATGAAAGATCGCCTTTCCGGCCTGATTTACCACAAAAATAATGGGCAGTCCCGCCGTCCAAAGCTGTTCTTCCGTTTGATTTGAATAGCCGACGACACTTTTTGCGATCTCGCGGAGCGATACGATCGCGACGACCGAGGCGATCGAACGGTTATCGACATTGACCTGCGAAACCATCGCCATTACCGATTCGCCTCTGGAACCCGACTTTTTCGGCGGGCCCATAAAAAGCTCCTGCGTCCCGGAAGCGGCAAGCGCCTCCGAAGCAATCGATTCAAGCTCGTCTTTTGCGATCGCTCCCGGCCGATAGAGTGAAAGCGTTTCCGAATCGACGGGCTTGAGATAGATCGCCAACAGATTCGGGTCTTTTTGTAATGTGTCGCTGAGTTTTTGTTCGGTTTGCGGAGCGGAAAGGATTTTAAGATCGTTTGACAGCTCGAGCGCGTTTGAAAGGCCCTTTACCAGATCGCCATAACGCTGCCCGAACATCTCTATCTGCCTGGCCTTTTCCTGGACAAGTTGTATCTGATATCGGTTTTCAACCGCGCGAAGCTCGCTCGCACTCCGACCCGAAAGTGACCAGCCGGTAAGCAACAGGGGTATCAGCCCAACAAGCAGCAGGGTAAAAACGGCAAAATAGACGAGACTTATTTTAGTTGGTCGGAAAGGCATGAGGGGAAGGACCAGGAGTGATCCGACGCCTTAAATTGTAACTCAAGCAGCGAAGTGTGGTCAACAAGATTTAACAGAGGGCGGCATCCTGATGCTCAGAAGAAAAAGGTGTGAAAGCCGCAACGCAAATTAGGACTCAATGAAATCTAAACGCGTTTTGCGATAACCAGCGTGATGTCGTCATTTGCCGGAGCGGTCTGAGTAAAGGAAGACAACGCCGACTCGACCTTGTCGCGAAGGCCGGCGGCGGACGAGCTGAGATTGTTCTGAATAACGGCGGCGAGCCGGTCGAGACCGAACTCATCGCCGTTCAAATTATTCGCTTCCGAGACGCCGTCGGAATATACGACCAGCGATTCGCCCGGCTGCAAGGTCATCTCGCCTAATTCAAACTCGGCGGACGGGATGATGCCGAGCGGAAACCCGCCCGATGAAAGCTGCTCGATAGATCCGTCGATGCGGCCGACCAGAGGCGGATTATGCCCGGCGTTAATATACTTGAGCGTGCCCGTCGCCGGGTCCAGTTCGGCGGCGAACAAAGTTACGAAACGATTCGCCGGAGTATTTTCCGCCAAATACTGATTGACCGAAGTGATCGTCTGTTCGAGCGAACTTTTGGCCGAAACCTGCGCATGAATCGCGGCATGAAGGCTCGACATCAACAGTGCGGCCGCCGTACCTTTTCCCGATACGTCGCCCAGAGCGATCAGCATTTTGCCGTCGTGCCGTTCGATAAAGTCGTAATAATCTCCGCCGATCTCATAGCACGAGAATGAAATGCCCTGAAACTCATAGCCGGTCAGTTCCGGCGGGCCCGAGGGTTGAAAACGCTGTTGTATCTCGGTCGCAAGCTCAAGCTCCCGTTCCATGCGCTCGCGTTCAAGGCGTTCCTCAAGAAGCGTCGCGTTTTCGACGCGAATCGACGCCACCGACGCGAGGGTCGTCAGAATGTTGAGATGCTCCTCGGAAAATGTTGCTTCATACGTCGGCGAATCGGCGTAGATCAGCCCGAAAATATTTCGCTCGTCAACGCTCAACGGAACCGCAAGGACCGACCGGATTCCCGAAAGTGCCATCGTCTGGCTCGCAAATCGCGGGTCGTGCTGGGCATCGGCGGTGAGAACGGATTTACCATTTTTCAGGACCTCGTCCATCACGGTCCTGCTTACGCGAACTTCCTCGATTATCTCTTCCTTGCCGCGGATACGGGCGACCTTGATCTGCATGGCTTCGGCGTTGTCATCATCGCGCAGCATGATGACACACCGTTCGGCCGGAACTGCCTCAAATACCAGCGACGCGACCTGGTTGAGGGTTTCATCGAGGCCGCTTGCGGAAAGCAGGGCTACGCCGACCTTGCTTATTAAGCCAAGCAATTCATTACGGGACGAAAACTGACCCTGAAGTAATTCGGTGGTCGGTATCCGGCGATGCTGAAACGAGATCGTCTTGGAAGGGTCGAGGGCCTCGGTGCCGTCCGAAATAAGCATCGACGCCGAAAGATTCACTGGTTTCTGATCGTCAAAGACAATCGTGGTCTCGCCTATCTGGATCTCGCCGCCGGAGGACAGAGGCACGGAAGACTTTACCGGCGAACCGTTATACCTGGTCCCGTTCGCCGAGCCAAGATCCTGAAGCCAGAAACCGTCACCTTCTTTTCGGACCTCAGCGTGAAGGCGCGAGGCAAACGCATCCGGAATACAGACGTCACTTCGTGCGGAACGGCCGATCGTGGTCCGTAGTCGTGACAGCGGCACAACTTCAGCTATCTGATCCGCATTCTTAAAGACCAACTGGGGCATATTGAGACTATTTGTACTTCCTCTGACCGAAAATGACAACGGTACCAAACAAAAAATCGTGCAGTGCCCGGCCGGGACGATTTACGAGCGACAAAAGAAATCCCGTTCCTAAGCTGGCTATCGTCACGCCGTATCCAAGCAACTGTCTCAGGATGATCTTAACGGCACCGGCCGGTTTTCCGTTGATTCCCACGATCGTCAGCCCGGTGATCGCTTTACCGATCGATCGGCCGCTGAAGGCCGGCAAAAGCACAAAGTTGGTCACGCCGATCAGCACCGCTATTAGCCACCCGGTGTCGTTCAGGCTTCCGGCGACTAATCGGGACCCATCGTTCCCGAAGTAGCGGCTCATTATCATCATGCCCACCGGCGCGATCAACACGAGAATGTAGTCGATAAGAAGTGCTCCGCATCGAAGAAAAAATGGGGCCGCTACGCGCGAAGGCTCAAAATTTACGATTACTTCAGGGTTTCGTGAAGTTCTGATGACCGTCGTCCCGGGATTTGAACTCATCTATTGCGCAACCTTCCTTACCCAATTATGAAATGCAGCGTGGCGTCGCCCAGCCGGATACGATCGCCCGCCGATAAGACCTGCGGCTGTTTCGGCGGAAGCCTGAAAGATTCGTTGACCGACCTGGAAAGGATCGTACCATTCGACGAGCCAAGGTCCTCGACCAAAAAATTACTTCCCTCGCGCCAGATCCGGGCGTGGCGGCGGGAGATCTTGGTTTGCGGATCGTATTTGGAAAGATCGACCTCCGGGAAAATATTCGACATCGGATCACGCCGGCCCAACAGATTATCGTCTTTTTGAAGCGAAAAGGCCGGAGCAGTGAGTTCGCTTGTGCCTTCGATCACGAGTTTAGCGGTCCACGCGGCTTGCGAATAAATCTCGACATGAACGCCCTGTTGCGCTATCGGCTGCTTGGCTCCGCAGAAAGCGCAGAACATGTCCGTCGCAACGATCCGCTGGCCGCAAAATCCGCAAAACACGCTCTGATTTTCCAGGCTGACCGACGCGGGAATTTCGCCGACGCCGTAGGTCAGGATTCCGGCCTTTAGCTTCAACAAATGTTCCTCGAGCACCTCGCGCATTTCGGCGGCCGAGTGGAATCGCTCGTCGGCATTGTATTGCACGGCTTTCATGATCAGCCGCTCCATCTGATCGGAAAGCTGCGAATTTATTTGTCGCGGCCGGGGGTTCTTTTGAAAATCGAAGATGAGCAGAGGGTTGCTTTGCGGATCGGCCCCGGTAAGCAGATGAAACATCGTCGAGCCAAGGCTGTAAATGTCCGACCGCGGCTCTACCTTTCCGCTAAATAATTCGGGCGGCGCATAACCCATTGTGCCAACGGCCGTCACTCCTTTTTCTTCTTTTTGGCTGATCGAGCGGGCGATACCGAAATCGATCAGCATTGCCCGGCCTGAGTTGCCGTCGATCATGATGTTCGACGGTTTGAGGTCACGGTAGACGATCGTGGACGGCTGGTTGTGAAGATAATCGAGCACGTCGATTATTTGAATCGCCCATTCGCAGACGCTTTTCTCATCAACTTTTCCTTCCGGTGCGGATCGCAGCCGGGCAGAAAGATCGCCGCCCGAGATATATTTCATCACCAGGTAAAACCGGCTTTCTTTCTCGTCGTAAAAATAGTCGTAAATGGTCGGGATAGAGACATGATCGAGCGACGACAGGATCATCGATTCCCGTTTGAAATCGTTGATCGCCTTTTCCTGCTGTTCCTCTTCGATGTGAGTCTGGACCATCTCTTTGACGGCCCTCAGCACGCCGCCCAGATTGTTATCGCTCGCCAGATAGACCGCGCCCATTCCGCCGCCGCCGATCTTGCGGATGATCTCGTATCTTCCGTTAAGAACGGTACCTTCCGCCAGCGGTTTTAGTTTTCCGCCTCTTTTTCCGTCGGTATCGCCCAGACCGATATTGTGCGACGTCGATGAGATCGCTTTCTCGGGAGACGATGGCGCTTCGGGGCCGGAGTCTTCACTTTTTGGGATATCGAGACGTATGCTGCCGGGATGAAGTCGGGTGTCGACGTCGTCCACCCGGTCCTGGCTGCCCGGCTCCATTATTCGAACCGAATCGAACATCGACTGCGATTGATAGCTGTCGAAGGAACTTAGATCGTCGTCGGGTTTACTAATGCCTTCGGAGAGGATCGAAGGCGAGGGAATGTCGGCGTCCGATGGTATTTCGCTATCCAAAACCGGACCGCGGTCGGTAGAC
>JABFSB010000106.1 GCA_013140875.1 Acidobacteriota bacterium | reverse complement strand
CCGTAGAGATGCGCTTGCGGTTGGTGTCTGGAAAGTACTATTAGATTCCTTGCGGTGCCGCAGCCGACTTCGAGAACATGCTCGCCGGGCTGAACGTCCATCTGTTTTAATAGTTGATCGCGGCCGAGCAGGTAGTATTTACGTGTGATGTCGTAAAAGTACCGCTGCAGGCGATACATGCGATCCATGTTTTCGAAAGCGTCGGGCATGATTTACCACAGAGACACAGAGACACAGAGACGAAGAGACATAGGCGGAAGAGGTTTAGTTTCTAATGGAAAAGGATCGCAACTCACCTCTAATTCTCTGTGCCTCTGTGATTTATAAAGACTCAAGAAAGTACAGATGAAATCCTCCATATATCGACGCCCGATCCTGTTTGAACAATTCTTTTGAAATCTCCGCTTCGTAGTTAAATCGCTTTCGCAGATCCGGCGGCAGATTTGTTTCGATCGGCGACGCCGAGCCGGCTGTTCGAAAGATAATCCGCGATCCGGGTTCGGCTTTATCGGCGATGGCGGACCACAATTCGGTCAGTTGTTCGGCGTTCATCCAATCCTGAGCGTCCAGAAACACGAAGCGGTTGAACGTCCCGAAAGGACTATTCTTTACCGTTTCCGTCGCCGACCCGACAATCGTATTCAATCGCTCGGCATTCGATTTAAGTTTTTCGTAGTTTTCTTCTTTTAAGTATTCCGGCAGGGCCTTGCGGTTTTCGGTGTCGTACTTTCTGGCGAATGCCTGCCACGCAAAATAGTTCTCGTCGATCGGATAATCGCACGCCAGCCGCCGGACGCGCTCGCGGTAAATATCGATCACGGTTTGCTTGCCGTCCAGATCGGTTTTCAGCTCGTCGTACTGCTGAGGTGGTATGCCTAGACCGAACATCGTGACCGGCAGTTTGCCGAGCGTTTTTACGACAAACGTATCGAAAAACGGATCGATGTGTTTTTCGTAAAGTGCTTTTTGTTCTTCGAATGAAGCCGCCTTCAGCACCCGTTCAGGATCACACCCGAATACCTTTGCGACGCGATGGAAAAAACGCAGAAAGTAACCGTTCCGCGAATGGTCGTAAAGCCCGGCGTTTGTGAAGAAGCTTATTCGGTCGCCGTAAAGATAGCTGCCGCCAAGGGTGTTCGATTCCCAGAACCCGCGCGTGTCTTTATCAATTTGCGGTGCGGCGTATCTAAGATAATTCGCGCCGGCGTTCCTGCCTTTTCCGTATCCGAAAAAATCGAAAAAATCATCGTAAGCGGGCAGGTGTTTTAATGCGGCGAGCTTAAGATTGAGCAGGTAGATGTGATGCTTATTTAAATCGACGGCAGTCACCGATGCAGGACTTTCCAGAAGATAATTAAGCGCGTTGCATCCGCCGGAAGAGATCGTCAACACACGTGAATTCGCATCAAGCTGCAATGCCTGAATGTCGACGCGCGGGTCTTCCCATATCTGGTTGTAGACAAATGCGTCGAACCAGACGGCGAACAGCTTTTGCAAAAAGCCTTGTTTTGAGGAGATCTTTTCGTTTTGGACGGCGGAGTGGAGAGTGGTTTCGCTCATTAGATGTTTATTGCGGGCCAAGCGAAGATTTTATAAAAAACAGCTGACAGCCATTGGCTAATACCCGTTAGCTGTTTTTCAAATTCTTAACCCCTTTATTCGTTTGCCATCACCTCGACCGGATCGATCGCCGAAGCACGCCATGCCGGATAAAGAGCTCCGAAAAGACTGCCCGCGACCGCAATCACGACCGCCGTGCCGACCCATCCCGTGCTGAATTCGAAGGCGAGGTCAAAAATGCGGTTTATTCCGATAGATGCCGTAAACGCAACGAAAAGGCCGAGCAATACTCCGAGTATGCCGATCATAAACGCTTCGCCTTCGATGGCCTGAATTATGAAGATTTTTGAGGCTCCCAGTGACTTCAGAATACCGATTTCTTTCCGACGTTCCGTGACGGTCGTATACATCGAGAGCAGAACGAAAATCGTGCTGACGAACGCTCCAAGTCCGACAAGTATTTTAAGAAAAGTATTCAACGCCGGCACCCTTTCCTGTGCGTCGATGATCAGGTCGCGGGTCAGGTTTACCTTGTTTCCCGGAAGGGCTTCGTTGATGCGGGCCGCGACGGCATTTACGTCGGCACCGTCCCGGATCTTTACAAGGATATACGTACATTTCCCGGGCTGTTCGAGAACCTCCTGCATGGCCGCGAGCGAAATTTTGATCCGCGCTCCGGAAGGTGGTGCAAAGACACCGACAACCTTGTACTTTTTATGACCGAACAGATCGATCTGGTCGCCCAGCTTTAGCTTGTCGTCGAGCATTTGCCGCTGATCGATGATCGCTTCGTCAATGGCTTGCGGGGCCCGGCCCTCGACAAGTTGAATCCCGTTCATGGCGGCGAAAGGCGGCCAATCGACGCCGTCTAACTGCTGGAAACCGAATCGGCCTTTCGTGGTAGGGGTGATGTACCGCCCGACCGGTACCGTCGCCTGCACGCCCTCGATCTGATCGAGTTTTTCAAGGTATGCCGTGCTGACGCTCAGGGTCGAACTGGTCAAGTCCATTCCGCCCGATCTGGTGAACACGATCTCGGCTTTCCAGTTAGCGGCGCGCTTTGCCATCTCGTTCGTCATGCCGCGGGCCAGGCCCGTAAACAATACGACCAGAACAACACCAAGCGCCACGCCGATAACACTGATCAGTGTGCGAAATGGGCGGACTTTAAGATTGGCTAGAACTAGTTCGAGCATCAGTTGATTCTACCGCAGAGACACAGGCGAGACACAAGCTTAACCTGATCCCGGGGTCAATGCTTTGCCGCTTAATAATGTCTTAACAAAATCGAAATCTTTTGCTTTCTCGACATTGGTAAACATATCTCTGCGAGCGTGAAAATCTTCATACATTTTGTCATACGCCGCAAAAAGCCGGTCGGTAGATGCTTCGCGGGTATTGGAGCGGGCGGTATCGAGAGCCCTGGCAATCTTTGACGCTCTCAGATCTTCGTTTTCAACGACCTCGCGGATAGCGGCGGCAAAACGTTCCCCCGTCGGCTCGACAAGCCATGCATTTTCATTGGTGGCGTAGGACAAGATTCCGCCCGCATTCGGCGCCACGGTGGGAACTCCCGACGCCATCGCTTCGAGCGGAGCAATGCCGAACGGTTCTTTAGGATTCGGATGTACGAAAATGTCGGCGTTCGCGTAATAATTCGCAAGCGTTTCCTTATCCAAATGACCGAGCATGAATACTTTTCCCGGCGAATTCTTATCGGTTTGCTCTTTCAGCCAGTCGCTTTGCGGTCCGGCACCGGCGACGAGGAGGCGATAATCTTGTGTCCTGTCGGCTGAAAGGACCTTCATCAGATCGACGAGCAAGCCGATGTTCTTTTCCGGAGAAACGCGGCCGGCATACAGCAATATAACCGCATTCTCGGGTACACCTGTTCGGTCGAGCATTTCACCACGAACTTTGTCGGAGAGACGGTCCGGGGTGAAATGTATTGAATCGACACCGCGAGGGCAAACAAATATGCGTTGATCGACTTCAACGCGGGGGGCCCTCAATTTGCGCCAGCACCAATTAATAAATGCCTCGCTGCGGCGAGGATTCTTTTCCGCTGAAAGCGAGTCGAAGAATTCCTCGGCCGTGTAGGTCGAATTCGCGACGTGATAATCGAAACTCGGAATCAGGTAGTTGCCGATCACGCGTCGGGCGAACCATTTGCCGATACGGCCGCCGCCGAGAAATGACGCGATATTATCGTCCATCCGTTCACACGAAAAATGCACGAGCATTCGACGGCCGAGCTGATTGAACTTGTCAATGCGGACCATTGCACCCAGCATGCTGAGCGTATATTTGTCCGTCACTTCGATAATGTCCGGATCTTCTTCAAGAAGGATTTTGCGAACGATCGAATCGCCGCTCATATATTGCCACGGCATTATGATCCGATATCGTTTGTCGAAAACAGGTGAGTATTTTGCGGGAACGTAGTAAATCTTTGCGAAAGGGTTAACATCCTCGACGGATTCGGATTCGCCTGGAACGATGAGGCGAACCGGCCGCTCGTGCCGTTCGGCGGCGGCAAGAAGATTATTGAAACTCGTACTGATACCGCCCGAATTCTTGTGGTAATAATTTGTTAAATGAACTGATTTGACAGGTTTATTCGCCGGCATTTGAAGGTTCCGCTGTGTCGGCGACGTTTTGTTTGGTTGAAATTTTCAGGACGCGCATTCCGATGGCGACGATCACGGTCCACACCAGCAACGTCACGAAAGCTCCGATGCTCGTCGTCCATGCCCATGACCATTTGCCGCGAAAGATGCCGAGCAGCGAACCGATCACTAATGCAAACGCCACGATCAGTCCCGCAGCGTGAGCGAACTTCGCCTCACCTACGAACCTGATGATTAGAAGCGGCAGATACGTGACGAACTCCAGGATAAGTGCCGGTATCTTCTTAAAGTCGGACCAGAGCGATTTAGTTTCCTTTCCCGCACCTACCAGAAGAACGCCATGACGCATGGCGAACAAATTGAACATTGCCGACAGGGCTGAAAAGAGAACCGAAAATGCAAAAGCCCACTGCCGTCCATTGTTTGCGGACGCAGGCAGAACTCCCGCAAAATAAGTTTCCTGAACATAGTGAGTGACGTATTCAATCGAATGGCTGAAGATCGGAAGCGAAATTGTGACGATCAGTGTCGCAAGCCACGCGGGCGTCGCCCGCCGAAAAGATTGCACCAATGATCCGGAAATGCCCGACGTGAAGAACCGGAAACCAAGCTCGACCGCGGCGGCGGTAATCGCAGCCCGAATGTTTTCCTTCGCGGCCTGATAAACCG
>JABFSB010000427.1 GCA_013140875.1 Acidobacteriota bacterium | reverse complement strand
CTCGTCGGCCAAGGCCACGATGCTGACAATGACGAAGGGCCTGGCCAAGGAATTTGCGAATCAGGGAATTCGTGTGAATGCGGTCTCGCCGGGCGTCATCGACACGCCCTACCACGAAACCTTCACCGCCCGCGAGGTTTGGAACAACATGTCGAACGTTATCCCGATGGGCCGCGTCGGCCGTTCCGAAGAGGTCGCGAGCGTGATCGCATTCCTGGCTTCCGATGCCGCAAGTTATCTGTGTGGCGAAACGATCGAGATCAATGGGGGAATGTTAATGGACTAGGTTCCAGGAGAGTAAACATATGAAAAAGATGACCAGATTTTTTGCATTAAGTTTCATCATCGCCTCTTTTGCGATCGTTGTTTCGGCTCAAAGTTATCGGGCGACGCTGGTCGGCCGCGTGACCGATCCCGGCGGTGCCAACGTCGCGGGTGCAAACGTTACGGTTACGCAGAACGGTACAAACTTCACGCGTAACACAACGACCAACAACAGCGGCGAATACGCGGTCTCCGAACTTCAGCCGGGCAGTTATTCAGTCAAGATCGACGCGCCCGGTTTTAAGTCGGCGATCAACCAGGACGTTGTTCTTGAGACGGACCAGACACGGCGGTTCGATGTCGGTTTGGACGTCGGAAGCGTAAACGAATCAGTCACGGTCGAAGCGGAACCGCCGACGATCAACACCGAAACTCCTGAAAAAGGGGAAGTTATCGTCCAGCGTCAAGTGCAGGAGCTGCCGCTCAACGTTCGCGATTTTACCGATCTGGCGAAACTGGTCCCCGGCATCTATCAGCGTCCGAGCGAAGACGATCAGGGCCAGGGTCTCGGCTCGGCGGGAACGCGAACCGATTCGACCAACTTTATCCTCGATGGAGTTTCGAACCGCAACGACCGCAACGGCGGTGTCGGTGTAAACACTTCCGTGGATTCGATCCAGGAATTCAAGGTATCGACATCGACCTACAGCGCCGAATACGGACGCCTTGCCGGAGCGCAGATCAGCGTCGTTTCGAAATCGGGCACCAATCGATATTCGGGCAGTTTGTTCGAGTTTGTCAGGAACGATTTTTTTGATGCGACAAATGCGCTTTCCGATCCGCTGGATAACAAGGTTCTCCGGCGCCACCAGTTCGGCGGAACGTTCGGCGGCCCGCTTCCGTTCCTGGCGTTCGGCGAAAGCAACAAGCTTTTCGAGAGCGGCAAAGACAAGACTTTTTTCTTTGCGAGTTTTGAACAATTACGTGAGGTGCGGTCTGTTTTTTCCGATTCCGAAGCGCCGAACGAAGCGTGGTACAGCGGCAATTTTAGTGCGATTCGCGGGAGCGGGACGAACACCGGCGTCTGCGTGCCCGGCAGTGCGGTAAACACTACGGCCTCGAACCCCTGCAACGATGACACAAATCGCGTTACCTGTCTTTCAAGAAGTTCTTCCGGCGTTATCACAAAGGTCGAGTGCCCCGTCCTAAACGTAATTCCCTTGACCGTCAATCCGGCGTTCCCGAACATCCTGCCCGCGAACAGCGCGATCGCGCAGCGTATTCTGCAGTATTTGCCGCGTGCGAACGGCCCGAACGGCTCGCAGGATTACAAGTTTTCGGTGCTCACCAATATATTGCCGAGAAATCTTTTCTCGGCGAAGATCGACCGCAAACTGACGGACGACAACAGTTTCTATTTTCGTTTCTCGCTGGATAATCGTGACGCGTATCAGCCGCAGGCCGGCCGCATCAACTATCCGGGCTTTCTTCGCAACCAGAAATATCGCCAGAATTCTTATGCTTTCGGCGACACGCACTCGTTCACCCCGACGCTGATAAATGATTTCCGGATCGGACTGCTCGATACGGACAATCGCATTCTGAATGAGAACAATGATCAGGATTTTGTCTCGATTCTCGGATTAACGGGTTTGCCAACGGCGTCTCAGCCGAGCCTTTGGGGATTTCCGGCGATTCGCATCGACGGATTTCCGGACACGGGCGACAGTGCGAATATTCCGTTCAATTATCTTTACAAGAATCTTTCGATCAGCGATTCGCTCACGTGGATTGTCGGAAACCACAACTTCAAGTTCGGGATCGATGTCGTCCGCCCGAACTATATCGAAAGTGATATTCGGAATGTGCGGGGAGATTTCCGTTTCAGGGGCCGATATTCAAATCCTTTGAACGCGACCGTTTCAGGAGCAAATGCGTTTGCGGACCTGCTGTACGGGCTGCCGGACTCTACGCAAAGACAGATCGGTTCCGAACCGGCCGACCTGATCGCCTGGCAATCGGCTTTCTACGTTCAGGACAATTGGCGCGTGACTCCATGGCTGACTTTTAATCTCGGGCTCCGGTACGATTACACGCCGTATCTATACGAAAAAACGAACAGAATCTCGAATTTCATCCCTCAGCTTGGCGTGACCGCGTGCGCCGGCGGCGAGTTCAGGGAAAACGGAACGCTCATCTGCGTCGACGGTGCCAGCCTCGGACTCCCGCGCGCTTTGGTCAATACCGACAACAACAACCTCGCCCCTCGAGTCGGCTTCGCTCTTAAACCCTTCAACGACGACAAAACCGTAATTAGGGGCGGAGCCGGAATTTTCTACAGCACCGAAACGATCAACCCGGCCCGTCAGCAGTTGGCGAATAACTATCCGTATCTGAACCGTCAGTCGTTCAACCGGGCGAGCACGGCGACGGCGAATTATTTTACACTCACGTTGGATAATCCGTTTCCGGCCGATCGCACCAATCTGCAGGGCGTAACGACTCCGCAGGGCATTCCCACGGATGCCCAGACGCCGGAGCTATACCAATTCAACCTGACGCTCGAACGCGAACTGCTGCCCGATCTTGGTTTTGAGATCGGCTATGTCGGTTCGCTCGGCCGGTATTTGGGAATGCGTTATAACCTGAATTTCAATTATCCGACCGGCGTATTGGGTGCGGACGGCCGTCCGATAAACGCCCGCCGCTTTCCCGCTCTGGGCGACATCACCTACCAATCGCAAGAGGTCAATTCGAGCTATCATGCGATGCAGGTCGCGGTGCGCCGGAGATCGAAAAACGGCCTCACCTTGCTCGCTTCTTACACTTTCGGCAAGGCGATGGACCAGAACTCGAACACGAACAATTCAACCACCGCCTCGCAAAGAGGTCCGCAGGACATATATGATTTTCGTAACGAATGGGCCCTTGCGGATTATCACCGGACCCATCAGTTTTCGGCGAGCTTCAATTATGATCTGCCGTTCGGAAAGGGAAGAAAATTCTTTTCAGGAGCAAACGGAATAACTCAGGTCTTGCTGGGCGGCTGGCAGTTGAACGGCATCGCGACGGCCCTTTCGGGGCGTCCGTTTACTCCGGCCTACAATGCACCCGATACGTCGGGCGGTCGTCCGAATCTCGTGGGCGATCCGATGGCAAACGTTCCGGCTGGGCGGTATTTTAATCCGGCTGCTTTTACCCGTCCGACCTCGACGGCGGACAATCCCGACTTGTTCGGAAACGCCGGACGAAACATCGTTATCGGTCCGGGATTCCAAAGCGTCGATCTTTCGCTGTTCAAGAATTTTCGTCTCGCCGAAAAGACGAAGCTTCAACTGCGTTGGGAGGTTTTCAACGCGCTGAATCGGCCGAATTTTCAAGTGCCGCAGCACATCCTCGATGCTTCGGACGCCGCACAGTTTCGGCTGACGGCTAACGAGGGACGCGAGATGCAGTTTGCGGTCCGCCTGACTTTCTAGTTAGGATGTCTGAAAAAAGACGACGAATCTCTCGGCGAACTCAGCGAAACCTCGGCGTCCTCTGCGTTAAAATTACGATAAACGCAGAGAACAAAGAGTTTACGCAGAGTTCGCCGAGAAAGGCATGTTTTCGTGATTCTCATATTTTCTCGATGACGAACAAACTCGTAACCTTAATCATTCTTGGGTTGTCGCTGTGCGTAACGGCGGCGGCACAAGATTCTCTCGGCACTTATCAGGTCCGCGTTTCTCTCGACCGCCCCGATTGGACGTATGAACTGGATCAGCCAGTCAGGTTTTCGATCGGCGTGACGCTTAATAATTCTCAAGTCTCCGGACTTCCGCTAAAGTATGCGTGCGGTCCCGAAACGATGCCGCCCGTAATTGAGAAGACCGTCACGACTTCGGCCCAACAGATTGTCATCGACTTGCCCGGAATGAAAGATCCGGGCTTCTTTCGATGCGTCGCGACGGTTGAAAAAGACGGGCGAACGTATCGCGGTCTCGCCACGGCCGGTTATCGCCCCGATCGGATCAAGCCCGTGGTCGGCGAACCCGCTGACTTTGATAAATTTTGGAATGACGGAAAGGAGAAACTGGCAAAAATAGCGGTCGAACCAAGGATGGAGCTTTTGCCGGCGTCTTCGACATCAAAAGCGGACGTTTACCACGTCAGCTTTCAGACGGTCGGCACGGGTCTAAGTCCGGTCAGCCGCATCTACGGCATTCTGGCCGTACCGAAAACGTCAAAGCCCGATCAAAAATTCCCTGCGCTTCTCCGGGTACCCGGCGCCGGCGTCCGTCCCTATGCCGGACAGATCGCAATGGCCGAACTGGGTATTATCACGCTCGAGATAGGCATTCACGGCATCCCGGTAACACTCCCGCAAAATTTTTACGACGACCTGCGAAATGGAGCGCTCAACCGTTACATGTTTTACAACATGGACGATCGGGAAACTTATTACTATCGCCGCGTTTTTCTTTCGATGGTTCGTTCGAATGATTTCCTTACTTCGCTGCCGCAATATGACGGACGAAATCTCGGTGTGATCGGCGGAAGTCAGGGCGGAGCATTGGCGATCGTGACCGCCGCGCTCGATCCGCGGGTAAAAGGATTAG
>JABFSB010000225.1 GCA_013140875.1 Acidobacteriota bacterium | reverse complement strand
CCGGAATGGTCGAATCGATGAAACCCGGCTCCGTCATCGTCGACCTCGCCGCCGAACAAGGCGGCAACTGCTCCCTGACCGAGCCCGGTACGGTTGTAAAGCACAAAGGCGTGACCATCATCGGCTACACCGACCTGCCTTCGCGAATGGCCTCGATGTCCAGCCAGCTTTATGGGGCGTGTGTGACCGCACTGCTGGAAGACCTGAGTCGGAGCGCGGACACTCCTGTCCGCACGGAGGCCGCTCCGGCGTCCGAAGCATCTCTCGCCGGACGAACCGCCGATGCGGACAAGAGTGTCCGCACTCCTTTTCTTCATGTCGATCTCGACGATGAAGTGGTCCGCGGCGCCATCGTTCTACACGAGGGCAAAATGCTCTGGCCCGCGCCGGCAAAAGAACTACCGCCGCCACCCGAACCCGGAGTGCCGACAAAAAGCTCGGCCTCGGTCGCGGCTGCGGCAAAAGCGCGGTCCGGCGGCCACGGCCACGACGAAGGCACCGGCGTCAGCCCTTGGCTGCTCGCCGCCGTAGGCCTCATCATGCTAGGCCTGGCGTTCGTCATTCCGCCAAAACCCGCAACCGCGGGCAGCGACTTCCTCGGCCACGTAACCGTCTTCATCCTGGCCATCTTCATCGGCTTCCAGGTCGTCTGGAACGTAAAACCGGCCTTGCACACGCCATTAATGTCCGTAACCAACGCCATCAGCGGCATTATTTTGGTCGGGGGAATGTTCCAACTAACATCGTCATCGTTGAACCTTACCGTCATTCTCGGAGCGATTGCGGTTCTAATTGCGGCGATCAACATCGCAGGCGGGTTTTTAGTGACAAATCGGATGTTGGGAATGTTTAGGAAGTAAGTCGCGAGGTAGTCCCATTTGGGACGATCCGAAAATAGCCCACCGATTCATCGGTGGGAACGTTCGAATAACGAAAAAGTCCCGTTAGGGACGACTGATTTGTCTAAATGGACATTAGAAGGCGAATAGTATCGAGCCTTAGTTAAAAGCGATGTCTCATTCTTACGTAAGCCAATTGCTTCACTGCGTGTTTAGCACAAAAGAGCGGCGGCCAATGATTACACCCGTGCTTCTGTCGCGCTTGCTGCCTTATATAGGCGGGATCGCCCGCGAGAATAAAATGAGGCTTCTGCATGCAGGTGGCGTGGATGACCACGTGCACTTGCTTCTTTCGCTACTTAAAACCATGTCGATTTCAAAGGCCATGCAATTAATTAAGGGAGGTTCGTCGAAGTGGATTCACGAGACCTTTCCTGAACATCGAATGTTCGCATGGCAAGAAGGATATGGAGCATTTTCAATATCTATAAGCGACAGGCAGCGAACGATCCAATATATCGACAACCAACCCGAACATCATAAGAAAGTTGATTTCAAAACAGAGTTTGTTTCGTTTCTTGATGCCCACGAAATGGACTATGACATAAGGTATGTTTTCGATTGATTCCGCGTCGCTCAGCCGTCCCTGACGGGACTCGTCGTATTTTGCATTTATTCCCACCGATGAATCGGTGGGCTATTTTCGACAGTCCCTCGCGGGACTGAGAAAGCTTCTTAATGAAAACCAGCCTCATAACAATTGCATACATCGCCGCGAGTGCGTTGTTTATTTTGAGCCTTGGCGGCTTGTCACAACAGGAGACGGCGCGTCGGGGGAATTGGTACGGGATCATCGGGATGGTGATCGCGTTGGTCGCGACCGGGGCGGCGATGAACGTCGGCGGGTTGCCGGTTTTGGCGGCGGCGTTGATTCCCGGTTTGATCATCGGTGCGATTCTTGCCAGCCGAGTACAGATGACCTCGATGCCGGAGCTTGTCGCGATACTGCACAGCTTTGTCGGGCTGGCCGCCGTGCTGGTCGGCTTTGCCACTTATCTCGGGCCGCACGGGCAAATGACCTCCGCGGAAAAGAACCTGCATTTGGGCGAGATTTTTATCGGCGTGTGCATCGGTTCGATCACGTTTACCGGATCGGTAATAGCGTTTCTAAAACTCCGCGGATCGCTCAGCGGCAAGCCCTTAATGCTGCCCGCCCGGCACATGATCAATATCGTCATGCTGCTGGTCACGATCGGACTCGGCGTTGCTTTTTTTATGTCGCCTAACGAAGCTACGGGACAATGGCCGCTGCTTGCTGCGACCGTTCTGACCGGCATTCTCGGCATCCATTTCATTCTGGCTATCGGCGGAGCAGACATGCCGGTCGTTGTCTCGATGCTGAACAGCTACTCCGGCTGGGCCGCAAGCGCGGCCGGCTTTATGCTCTCCAACGACCTGCTCATCATCACCGGCGCGCTCGTCGGTTCAAGCGGTGCGATCTTGAGCTACATAATGTGCAAGGGAATGAACCGGTCGTTCGTTAGCGTAATGCTTGGCGGCTTCGGTACCGAGGGCGGAACTCCGTCCTCGGCGGCCGGATCAGGTCCCGCAGGAGAAGTACATTCGATCGAGGCGCCGGGCGCGGCTGATCTGCTGCAGAGCGCTAAGAAGATCATCATCATTCCCGGCTACGGCCTCGCGGTCGCCCAGGCCCAGCACTCGCTGGCTGAGGTCTGTAAGATACTTAAAGAAAAGGGTGTCGAGGTCAAATTCGCTATTCACCCGGTCGCCGGCCGACTTCCCGGCCACATGAATGTCCTCCTCGCCGAGGCCAATATTCCCTACGACATCGTCTTCGAAATGGACGAGATCAATAACGAATTCGACGGCACCGACGTAGCCTGGGTCATCGGAGCAAACGACATCGTCAACCCCTCGGCTTTGGACGATCCCGCGAGTCCCATCGCCGGCATGCCCGTCCTCCACGTCTGGGAAGCCCGCGATGTCATAGTAATGAAACGAGGCATGGCCAGCGGCTACGCCGGCGTCGATAACCCGCTGTTCTATAACGAAAATACGCTAATGCTGTTCGGCGACGCGAAGAAGGTGGTGGATGAGATTTTGACGGCGATGCGAGCCTAATGCAGAAGCCCGCGCATTAGCAAGGGCTTAACATACGACGAAATTATGCTTGACGACCGCGGATTCGAAGTTTACGAAGAAAACTCTTTCCCCATAGCTTACCTTCTTACGTTTCGAACATATGGGACCTGGCTACACGGCGACGATCGTGGCTCCGTAAGGCGAAACGGAAACAATCGCTATCAAGGGCCGAAGGTGTCAGCGAGCGTTCCTTTGAGTGAAGCAATGGTCGAGGGGCAAAGAGGATCGATATTCGTCCTCAATTCTGATCAACGAAGATGCGTCGAAGCGGCGATCACGGAGGTTTGCGAGTTTAGGAATTATCTCCTTCGCGCGGTGAACGTGCGAACGAACCATGCTCACGTGGTGGCTTCGGCTGGCGTGAAACCCGAGAAGATAGTTAATGATTTCAAGGTCTATGCGACAAGACGGTTACGGAAAGAGGGCATGTGCGATGGTGAGCAGAAGATTTGGTCGCGAGGTGCCAGCACACGCTATTTGTGGAAACCTAGGCACGTCGAAGCTGCGATTGATTATGTGAAATACTGTCAGGAAGACGTGCCTTTCGAGTTTCGCGATTAGCCGGGTTGTAGGTCCGAAGAATTCATCATCGCACCGAGCAACTAAGCTCTTGCGACGAGAATCCGACTTAGAAGTTATGAAACTACTCTATTCTCGGCTCAGGATCGCTTTGATGGCTTTCGCCTTCGGGCTTGCGGCCGTCTACATGTTGAATGGAATATCGATCTGGATGGGCACGATCCCAGTCGACCTACCAAAAATCAACTCAGAGGACGAGGTACTTTTCATATTCCCCTCAACAGCTCGAGATGCTTCGCGGTTCTACATTCCGAAAGAAGGCGAGATCATTAATGGTAGGGATCTGTCTGTTTACGAAGAAGGCGGATACATCGAAAGTTGCTTTGCAATCGACGAAAATGAATTGGCAGGTTGTCTAAGGCAACGCGAGGCTGCGAGACGATTTATCTTCGATCATTGGGCCGAAAGGCGCCGTGGCTATATCCAGGTCGGTCATCCTTGCGTAGATTGTTCTCCGGTTGATCATATCTTCATCGAACCCGGTTCAGATGGCGAATTTCGAATCGTGATCACATTGGAAAACGGAGCTCCACCTAGAACGCAGGAAGGCGTGAGAGTTAAATTTAGAAGAGCGAACAAGGAAGAAAAATGGCGCACAACAAACTCAGCAAGGATTCTTGTATTCGTTGACCAAAACGGAAAGGAGATCGACTATTTCTGATTTCTCGTGTACGGACAGCTGCTTACGCAGCGGGCTCTGACAATTCCATCAAAGCCAGCCTTCCAACCACCTTCCCCTTCTCCAAATGCTCCTCGACGATCTCCGCCACGTCTTCCGCCATGACTTGCCCGTACAGCGTCCCGTCCGGATAAACCATCACCGCCGTGCCGACTGAGCAAAATCCGATCGAGCTGCATTCGGTTAGGATCACTTCGCCCATTGGGTTGCGGCCTTTTGATTCTTTGCCTTGGCGGAGGCCTTTTTCTTCGAGGATGCGGGTGAATTCGGCCTTGACGTCCTGGGCTCCGACGGCGTTGCAGGATTTTCCGGTGCAGACGAAAACCTGGCGTTTTATCGGGGCTTTGAGCATTGGGGCGAGTTTTTCGAGCTGTTCGCGGTCGGTTACGAATTTCGGTTTTGTCATTTTGAATCCCGGTGCAGAAACCCGACCATCAGGGAAAGTCTGACAGTCAACGATGGGTGTTACGCCCTTGCTAACGCGCGGGCTTCTGCATTCCATTTTATTTTGCCACGAACCGCCGCCGAATTGCATCGAACAAGCTTGTGTTTATGGTAGAATCTCTGTTCGAAATCGAAGGGATTTCTTACTTTTAATGGCAGTCGGC
>JABFSB010000429.1 GCA_013140875.1 Acidobacteriota bacterium | reverse complement strand
ACAGGAAATCTCATCATCATTACCTCACCTTCCGGCGGCAGGAAAGGAACGCTCATTACCGAGTTGATGAAACGCGGCGTCGGAATCGGCTATTCTGTTTCGTACACGACGCGGCCGATTCGGCCGGGCGAGGCCGATGGCCAGGACTATTCATTCATCCCGGTCGAGGAATTCGAAAAGCGGATAGCCGATGGCGAGTTTCTCGAATACGCAAAGGTCCACGACAACTATTACGGCACTTCAAAATCGCGCGTCGAACGCCTCATCGGAGAGGGCGTCGACGTGATACTTGAGATCGACGTTCAGGGTGCGGCGGACGTGCTAAAAACGCTTCCCGATGCCGTGAGCATTTTCATTCTGCCGCCGTCTTTCGAGGCTCTGGCACACCGACTAAGGGCGAGAAACACCGAGAATCCCGAGCAGCTTAAACTGCGGCTTCGCAACTCATTCGATGAAGTAAGGCGATTCGACGAGTTCGATTACGTGGTGATCAACGACAACATTGCCGATGCCGTCCGAAGGCTGGAATCGATAATTGTCGGCGAACGTCAGCGGCGTACTCGACAAACCGACGCAATAAAGGATATCCTAGATAGTTTCGACGCGTCGAAGTACATCATAAAGGAACAATCTTAATATATGGCCGATAAGAAAGCAGAGATCACCGAAGAGATCGAACAGGAAGAAACTCAGATAATCGATCCGCCCCCGATCGATTCGAAATATCGAATGATCATCCTGGCCGCCCAGCGAAGCAAACAGCTTCAACGCGGCGCCAATTCACGCACGGATATCGACGTTCGAAAGAGCAAACCGACACGCGTCGCGATGAAGGAACTGGCTGAAAAGCGTGTGAATTTTGAGATCCTGGATCAGAAATAATAGTTATTAACGACCTGAAAAGTTAAAAAGGCTGCCGTTGAACCGGCGGCCTTTTTCTCATAGGCGGAAGCCCGCGCGTAAGCAAGGGCGTAATAGACGACATTGGATAATAAGCCCTCGCTTACGCGCGGGCCTCCGCATAAAAACCTACATACCCTTGTAGTCCGGCCCGCCGCCACCTTCGGGCGTTACCCAATTTATGATCTGATAGGGATCGGCGATGTCGCAGGTCTTGCAGTGGACGCAGTTCGAAAAGTTCACTTTCAATTCCTGCCGATTGCTCGCCTGGTTGAACTCCATCTCATAAACCGCGGCGGGGCAGAATTTTTGGCACGGATTGCCAAACTCTTCGGCACAGCGCGTCGCGCAAATTTCGGTGTCCAGCACGTGCAGGTGCGAGGGCTGATCTTCATCATGGGCGACGCCGGCGTGAAAGACGTCGGTCACCTTGTCGAAGATCATTTCCTTATCGAATTTTAATTTGGCGTACCGGGCGTTATCCGTGTGGCCGTGGCGGTCGTTGATGTGCTGCATCCGTTCGTGTCCGGCAACGTGATGTTCCTTCGGCATGAATCCCCAGGCCATTCCCTTGGTCACGAACTGCAGGCCGGTGTTGATCAATGCCGACCAACGCCCGCTCTGGAAAGCGGCGTGGAAATTGCGGACCGGGTGAAGTTCGTCATAGATCCAGCTAAGGTTAACTTTCTCTTCAAAGTGTCGCAGCGTTTTCGACGTAAAATCGTCGTGCTCAAAGGCACCGATAATCGTTTCGGCCGCCAGCATTCCGCTCTTCATCGCGGTATGAATGCCTTTGATCCGCTGCCCGTTCAGAAACGAAGCGCAGTCGCCGACCAGCAAGACTCCGTCGGCATAAAGACGCGGCATTGTATAATGGCCGCCCGCGTTTATGGTCTTGGCGCCGTACTTCAGCATCTTGCCGCCCTGCAATAGCTCGGCGACCTTTGGATGTGTCTTGAATTTTTGAAATTCGGCGTGCGGGTCGATTGTCGGGTCAAGATAGTCCAACCCGGTCACGTAACCGATGCTGACGACATTGTTCTTCAAACCGTATATCCAGCCGCCGCCGTAGGTCTTGGTGTCGGTCGGAAAACCGAGCGTGTGGACGACCTTGCCTTCGGCGAAATTTCCGGCCGGGACCTCCCACAATTCTTTTACGCCAAGAGAAAAAACCTGAGCCTCTTTTCCCTCGTTCAACCCGAGACGTGCCGTCAACTGTTTAGCCAGCGAACCGCGCGAACCTTCGCCCAGGACCGTGACCTTTGCCAAAAGATCGACGCCCGGTTCGAAATTCCCCTTATGATGGCCTTCCTTATCGATTCCCTTGTCGCCGGTGCGGATGCCGATGACGCGGTCGTTCTCATCGTACAAAACTTCGGACGCCGGAAACTCGGGAAAGATGTTGATGCCCGCCTCTTCGCATTTTTCGGCCAGCCACTCGCACATTTTGCTAAGACTGATAATGTATTTGCCCTTGTTCTTTAGCGGCGGCGGAACTATCGGGGCGTTAAATCTTTTATTTTTAGTCAGATACCAGAAGGCGTCCTCGGTCACGACCGTATCGACCGGACAGCCCTGCTCCAAAAAATCGGGCATCAATTCACGGATCGCGATCGGGTCCATCACCGCGCCGGACAGAATATGCGCTCCGACATACGGCCCTTTTTCGACAATGCCGATCTCGATATCGCCAACCTTGTTCCCATGACGTCGGCCGCGTTCGATAAGCTCGTCGTGCTCGGCAATGCTGTTCTTCAAATGCAATGCCGCCGCCAAATTCGCCGGTCCCGCCCCGACAAAAACCACATCCATCTCGATCTGTTCGCGTTCGATCATAAATGCTCCGATACCTCAGTTTTCGGTATTGTCCTGATTTGTGTTGCGGCTTCTAGAGCATGGCAACACAAATCAGGACATTACTCAGTTTCGGCAAACTGGTGAAAAATTCGAAAAATTACCGCTTGACCAAGAGGATGATAACAAACGTACAAAAGAAAATTCAAAAACCACTTGACGTAACTATTTAGTTACGTTACTATCAAGTTACTTTAGGAGGAATAATAAAAATGAACATTGACGATTTAATTCTCGACATTGAGCAATCGATCGAAATGAAAGCCGATATCGGCGACGTGTTCAAAAGCGCGCTTCATCGTCTTGGAAAAGGCCATGCGACGACGGACGGCACGCCGCTGAATTTGGAGTTGGAGGAATGGGCCGGCGGCCGCTGGTTTCGCGACCGCGGCGAAGGCATCCAGCACCTTTGGGGACACGTACAGGTTATAAAGCCGCCGGTGTTGATCGAACTTAGTGGACCGATGTTTATGTCTTACCCGGCGATCAACCATATCGAGGTAAAACTCGAAAAGGTGACCGGCGGCACCAGGCTTAATTTTCGCCATCGGGCCATCGGGATGATATCGCCCGAACATCGCGAAGGCGTTAGCACGGGCTGGAGCGGCCTGCTCAACGGGATCAAAAACGATTTTGCGTAAGACCGCAACAATATGAAGAACGATCTCGATCACGTCTGGAAAGCCCTCTCCGACTCGACTCGCCGCTCGATCCTCGACGCACTGCGGAAGGGTCCGAAAACGACGACGGACATAGTCGAGGTCTTCCCCGACATGACTCGGCACGCGGTTATGAAGCATATCGACGTATTGCGTGACGCGGGCCTTATAGTTACTCGAGAAGAAGGGCGGCGACGGATAAACTCACTTAACTCTGTCCCGATCCGCCAGATCTACGAACGCTGGATGGGCCCGTTCTCAGAGCTATGGTCGAGTACGCTACTTCGAATCAAAGACGATGCCGAAGACGGGCAGAAACACGACCGGTAGGGCCTGTGCCCGCTTGGACACGCACTAATTTGGATAATCAGAACGAAACAAACCAAAGGAGAAAACAATCATGCAAGCACAAACAAAACAAACAAGACTAGTCGATCCTATCCTGGCCGAACTCGATCAGGAAGCCGAAGCCACAAGGCGGCTTTTACAGATCGTGCCTGAGGACAAACTTAGCTGGCAGCCGCACCCAAAGGCGATGACTCTCGGCCAACTGGCCTTGCACATTGCGATTACGCAGGGCGGAGTAGCACAAGGCACACTCGACGACACGGCGGATGCACCCGACTTCATTCATCCGGAAGCACAGACCCGCGACGAGATCGTCGCCGCGTTCGATGATGGACTTAAGAAAGCAAAGGAGATTGTGTCCGCGACGAGCGATGAACGAGCCCTCGCCGAATGGAAGATTGTCGACGGCGAGAAGGTGTTGCTGGCAATGCCGCGGATTGCTTTCTGGCGAACCGTGATGTTGAATCACGTCTATCATCATCGCGGTCAGCTTTCGACATACCTGCGTCAGTTGGATATTCCGCTGCCGTCGGTTTACGGTCCCACCGCCGACACGGACGGAATGGTCTAAAAACTAAATTGCAGAAGCCCGCACCTTGGTCAGCACGAAAATCCTCCGCGTTTAGACGTACGTGCCTCACCCTGCGCGGCCTTCTGCATCATCTCCAAAATTCCGCCGGCCGCGAAAAAATACTGAAAACAGAAAAGGAATTGAGTTTCTTAATTCCTAAACTGCTTGATGTAACCGTTCAGGTCTTTTTGGAGATCTTTGTTTCGGTTGTGGCCTCGTTTCGTGATGAGGTCGAGCAGGCGGCGAGCGTCTTCGACCTCAGTTGGCGATGCAGCGTCCAGTAGATTCTGCAGATCGATGATGTCCTTCATGCGGGTTTTGGGATTTGCGGAAAGTACTTTCAGCGCGATCAACGATGAACGCGATGCAACTTGAGGGGTAAGTCCAGGAAATATCTCGATCTTACTCGAACTCTCAAATACCTCACGCTCGACGCCGGTGGAATCAAAGAGCAGGTCCACAAAAACTTCCCGTTCACCAGCGGATATCATTCTGACGGTGGCCAATCGTCCCGACTCGTCACTCTCTAGAAGAACTTCCGCCCGATAACCTAAAC
>JABFSB010000275.1 GCA_013140875.1 Acidobacteriota bacterium | reverse complement strand
GTATTCAGGACGTCGGCGGCACGCAGGCGGCCATCGAAATAGGTTTGAGGGAAGTCGAGCGAATGCTGCCTGTTGTCAATCAATGGGTGCGCAAGGAATTTCCGGTCAGCGAACTGGTTCTTGGCGTTAAGTGCGGTTCGTCCGACGGATTTTCGGGTATTTCTGCCAATCCATCACTCGGATACACATCCGATCTGCTTGTGCGTAGCGGCGGAACTGTTTTGCTGACGGAAGTACCTGAATTTTGCGGGGCCGAGCACATTCTCGCAAACCGGGCGAAGGACTCGGAAACCGGCCGCAAGATCTACGCGATGGTCGATTGGTACAAGGAATATGCGTCGAAATTCGGGGCCGTCCTGAACCAGAATCCCAGCACCGGCAACAAGGCCGGCGGTCTGCTGAATATCACGATCAAATCTCTCGGGGCGATCGTAAAGGCGGGCACGACGCGGATCGAAGACTGCATCGAGTACGCCGAGACGCCACGCGTCCGCGGCATTAACCTGATGCAGGGACCTGGCTATGATCAGGAATCGACGCCCGGATTGGTCGCGTCGGGTGCAACTGTGGTCGTGTTCACCACCGGCAATGGAACCACCATCGGAAATGCCATCACGCCGGTTATAAAACTCGCTTCCAACGATCGAGTCTTTGAAAAAATGGCGCAGGACATCGATGTTTCGGCTGGCGGAGTGATCACAGGCAAAGAAAGCATCGCCGATGTCGGCACTCGTTTGTTCGAACACATACGACGCGTGTCCAGCGGCGAGATTCAGGCAAAAGCCGAGATACTAAAGCACCGCGAATTTCAGTTCTGGGCGGAACAGACCGTTTCGCTTTAGACGCCGAATTTGGTTTGAACTTCCTTTTCAATCTTATTCCTCTTATTCCTCTTATTCAGTGGTCAAAAGTTTTAACCACTGAATAAGAGAATAAGAGGAACAAGAGAAGAAAGACGGACGATCAAGTTATGAAAGAACAAATGCAATTGGAAAAGATCAGGCGTGAGACCTGCGTCGTTAAAGGCACTCACTTGAAGAAGGGCCGAACGAATTCGGTGTCGCCGGGTGCAACGGCGTCGCGAAACCTGCACTATGGACGAGTTCGGATCGAAGCGGGCGAGCCGGCCATAGAATTCGAAACCGGCACGCACGAGACCGGGTTTATATGTTTGAACGGTGTCGCCACGGTCTCGACGGGCGACAGCACTTTTATTTTAAATCGTTACGATGCCTTGTATGTGCCGCGTGATTCAAGTGTGAAGGTCGAGGCAACTGAAGGCTGTGATCTGGCCGAAATATCTGCACCGGTAGAAAATCGGTATCCGCTCCAGTTCGTTTCTTTCTCAGAGATCCGAAAAGACCCGGCTCTGCATTTCACCGCGGGCAAGCCGCCGATCGAACGCGACCTGAATATTCTGCTCGGCAAAAATATCGAAGCCGGCCGCATCATGGCGGGCGTCACATTCTCGTCCGACGGCAATTGGACATCGTTCCCGCCGCACGAACACGCCGACCTGCTCGAAGAGGCATATCTTTACATCGATATGCCCGCTCCGCAGTGGGGAATCCAGATGGTTTACACAAATCCGCAGGAGCCTGAACTGGTCGAGATCGTCCGCGAAGGCGATGTCGTCCTGATGCCGCAGGGCTATCACCCAAACGTAGCCGCTCCGGGCGGATCGATAAATTTTCTCTGGATGATGGCGGCGAACCATGAATCGGTCGACCGCAAATTCGGCGTCGTGAATATTCAGCCGGAATACGACACTGGGTCATCCGGACTGGAAGCCTCACAGAAATAGTCTCGCAATCATGCAGAAGCCCGCGCGTCAGCAAGGGCGTAATGCTCAACGTGCTCATTACGCCCTTGCTCACGCGCGGGCTTCTGCATACTGCCCGAAGCCCTATACCTATTGGACTTATATGGGCGCTTTTGCAAAAATGGAGAATGATCCAAACTATCAGCCGTAACTGCGTTTAACTGACATTGATGCCTGCTGAAAACCTCATCGGATTCGACACGATCCCGCAAACAATTCCGCATTTTTGCATCGAGTCCTTCCGCAAAAACAACAAAAGGGACGCCCTTGCATATAAGCGGAGCGACGTATGGAATTATCTCACGGGAACCGAGGTAATCGAACGCATTAAACGCATTGCGACCGGCCTGGCAAGCCTGGGTGTGAAGGCTGGCGACCGCGTCGCGATCATCTCTGAAAACCGGCCCGAATGGTCGCTTACCGACCTCGCAATCCTCAGCCTGCGGGCCGTAAATGTTCCCATTTATACGACACAGGCGGTTGAACAGATCCGTTACATCCTCGAAGATTCGGGAGCCAAGATGTTGTTCGTCTCCGGCAAAAAGCTGCTCAAGCACGCCGAAGCCGCGATCCAGAGCGTCGAGCGGATCGAAAAGCTGATCTTCTTCGACGCGGACGCAACACTTGAGAACGACAGCCGATCGCTCAGTCTTGCCGATGTCGAGGCACGAGGTGATTCGTACGAACGAGATTCCGGCCAGACGTTTGACGAGCTGCTTTCGCAGGTAAAGTCGGACGATCTTGCCACGATCATCTACACATCGGGCACGACCGGCGAACCGAAAGGTGTAATGCTCGATCACGAGAACTTTGTCTCGAATGTGATCGCGATATCAAAAGGCTTGCCGATTCGCACTACCGACCGCAGCCTCGCGGTTCTGCCCTTATCTCATATCTTTGAACGTTCTGTTTTTTACGTGCTTTGTTCGAACGGCGTTTCGATTCATTATTGCGCCGCTTTCGATCAGCTCGCCTCTCATCTGCAGGAAGTAAAACCGACGATCATGACCGCCGTGCCGCGGCTTTTCGAGCAGGTCTATCACAAGATCGTTAAGAAAGGTAAAGCGGCTGGTGGATACAAAACGCGACTCTTCGACTGGGCATTGAAAGTCGGCCAGGATTACTGGGCGGCAAAGGATATGCACGAATCGGTGTCGCCCGTGCTTGCGGCAAAACAGGCCGTCGCCAGTCGGCTGGTTTTCTCGAAATGGCGCGACGGCGTCGGCGGCAGTTTGCGATTTTTTGTTTCGGGCGGTGCTCCGCTATCGAAGAAACTTTCGTATGCTTTCTGGGCCGCCGGCATCCCGATCCTTCAAGGTTACGGCATGACCGAAGGCTGTATCACTTGCGCGAACCGCCCGGACGATAACAAGGTCGGCTCGATCGGTACGCCGTTCGAAGGCATCGAGATGAAGGTTGCCGAGTCGGACGGCGAGATTCTGATCCGAGGCAAAAACATAATGCGCGGATACTACAACAAGCCCGAAGAAACCGCCCTTGCCATCGACGCCGACGGCTACTATCATACCGGCGATGTTGGTTATAAAGACGCCGACGGCCACTTCTTTATCACCGACCGGCTGAAAGATCTTTTTAAGTTGTCGAACGGGAAATACGTCGCTCCACTGCAGGTTGAAAGCCTCTTGAAGCAAAGCCCATTAGTCTCTCAGCCCGTTGTCGTAGGCTCCGGCCGCAAACAGGTCGGCGCGCTGATCGTGCCCGATTGGGAAGCGCTAAAAGAAGTCCTCAAGGACGAAGGCATCGACGCGAGCGGCACGCGCGAAGAGCTTTGCGAAAATCCTCACGTCATCAAACGCGTCCAACGCGACGCCGTCGAGCTCACCCGCGAGCTCAACGATTATGAACGCGTCAAACGCGTCTATCTCCTGCCCCGCGAATTCTCCATCGACAAAGGCGAAATGACGCCCACCCTAAAAATAAAGCGAAGCGTCATCGACGAAAAGTACGAAGAAGCGATCGACGAGATCTGCGGGAGTTGATTCACCGCCCCACGCTTCACTTGGGGATCGAGCTATACGGCGGTCCATCGGTTTCCCATATTACGCCAACCGCAGCGTGTAATTTCTGGTGTTTCACTTCGTACGCTTTATTACGTGTTGATTCACCTGTCTGCCCGGACCGGATAATATTGCCGAACCTCCTTCAGCATCGAACTGAAAGAATTTTCCTCCATCCGGAACGAAGCTCTTCGCGGATGAGAACTTAACTACATTGCCGCCCGCGTCCTTAATAGGCACACCTTGAACCGGATACACCGATTTGCTAGGGGCCCAAACGGTTCGTTTTAGTTCGTTGGCGAGTTCCTGCGCCGGCCCGCCTCTGCTCGCTGACTCGCATGCAAGCAAGCGGATCTTGTCGTTCGGCCCGAGAAAAGGTCGAACGGCGTTCGCAACTTCGCGTGCGCTCACCGTTTTCCAAACTCCTTTTTCCAAAATATAAAACGATTTCGGATCGCCGTGTATAACGATGTCGTAAAAACCCGCCTCCGCTGTAGTGCTGGCCAAATACGGCTGAAATATAGCCATATCGTCCGCCATTAAGATCGTCCTCTTGCCAACCGTCGCGGCAGGCAGCATTCCGCGCGTGGACACGGCAATACCGGGCAAGGTTTTTGGTGCCAGCCGGAGAATAGCCGATTCGGCCAATTCTTGTGTCGGGCCTCTTAGCATCGAGAAAGCTCTCACGGCTGCTCCACTAACTCTGTTGGTAAGTACCCTGATCGCGCCCGCAAGTAAACGGGAGCCGGGAGCCCAAAAGTCGAGCGGAGAAATGACCGAATAAGTCGTACCGTTGTTACGTTGAAAATTATGACCGCTTGCGGCGATCACTTCCCCATTTGGCAGAACCAGGACATCAATGCCTCCGTGATATTCCCTAAATGGTTTCCATCCTTGCGGGGGCTTAAAGTCCGCTAACCTAGTGCCGTTCCAGAATTGGACCATCCAAAGGAAGATCGGAATCCCTTTTTCAATGTACTCCGAAGGGTTTGGTTGGTTGCTTCCTTCGGGTAAGTTAATTCCTTCGGGATGGACTAGGTGTGCATCC
>JABFSB010000218.1 GCA_013140875.1 Acidobacteriota bacterium | reverse complement strand
CGTTAAAAGAATTCATTTCATCGGCATTGGCGGCATCGGCATGAGCGGCATCGCTGAGGTGCTTTGCAATCTTGGTTTTGTCGTTACAGGATCTGACGTAAAGAAATCTAAAAACACCGATCGGCTTGAATCGCTTTTCGGCGTCGGCATCGCGGAGGGGCATCGGGCTGAGAATGTCGGTGCGGCACAGGTGGTTGTATATTCGTCGGCGGTGAAGGAAGACAATCCTGAGGTCATCGAGGCAAAGCGACTAGGTGTCCCGGTGATTCCACGTGCCGAGATGCTGGCCGAATTGATGGTGCTAAAGCCTTATGCGGTTGCGATATCAGGCACGCACGGAAAGACTTCGACCACGTCGATGGTCGCGACCATCCTTGGCCATGCCGGTTTCGATCCTACGACGGTTGTCGGCGGCGTGGTTGAAACGCTCGGTTCAAATGCCCGGCTCGGTGCCTCCGATTGGTTCGTGACCGAAGCTGACGAAAGCGATCGCTCGTTCCTAATGCTTTATCCAACGATCGCTGTTGTGACCAATATCGATAAGGAACACATGGAATCGTATAAAGGCATGGAGGACGTTGTTCAGTGCTTTACCGATTTCGTAAATAAAGTTCCATTCTTCGGAGCAGCAATCATTTGCCTCGATGACCCAAATGTGCAACTGATCATCCCGAACATAAAACGCCGCAGGGTTACATACGGTATGACCGCACAGGCCGATATTTCGGGGCACGATATCCGTTACAACGATTCCTTCGGCTCGACGTTTTCGGTTTGGAAAGGCGACGAAGTCCTCGGCGATATCGTGCTTCCCGTGCCGGGCAAGCATAATGTTTACAACGCGCTCGCCGCGACCGCCGTCGCCCTTGAGCTTGAGATACCGTTCGCGAAGATCGCGGATGCATTTACGACGTTCAAGAACGCCAATCGCCGATTTCAGTTTAAAGGCGAAGCACGCGGAATCACAGTGGTCGACGATTACGGCCACCATCCGACCGAGATCCTTGCGACTCTTTCAGCGGCAAAGAACAGCTCGGGCGGTCGCCGCACGGTCGTTGTTTTTCAGCCCCATCGTTACACGCGGACGCAGGAACTGATGGACGAATTCGCTCTCGCGTTTAATAATGCGGACGTGGTTTATTTGCTCGATATTTATGCGGCAAGTGAACAGCCGATCGAAGGCATTACCGCCGAGGTCTTGACCGAGAACATCAAAAAATACGGCCACAAGAATGTTAATTATCACGGCGATATCGAAACGGTCGCCGATGCGGTTATTCCGCGTCTTCTGGAAGGCGACCTGGTAATCACGCTCGGCGCCGGAACGGTGACACGGTTATCCGACGAGATTCTTGAAAAGCTTAAGACGAGGTCAGACTTGAGCGCTTCTGGTGAATGACTCCTTCTTTTCCTCTTCTTCCTCTGCTTCTGGGGATAAGATTTTTTTAACCACGGAAGAAGATGAAGAAGTAAGAGGAAAAGAAAAGAGAAAAAAAAGAAAAAAAGAAATTACGACATGGCTTCAAAGATCAAAAGAAAATCGATTACGGACAAAACTCCTCGAACGGCAATAAAGCGAAAGGCGGCACGTGGACGGGCATCTGTCGACGGTCCGAGCCGTTTTGGCAGCTTCTTTCTCCCGCTTTTTCTCAGTATTTGCTTGCTTATATGCCTTGGAGTACTCGGATATATCGGCATGCAAAGCGTTACCGCCTCTAAATTCTTTGACGTAAAGTCAGTGGATGTCCGCGGCACGGACCGCGCGGCAAAAGACGATATTGCCCGGATCGCTTCAAATTTGGCCGAAAAAACCGGTGTGTGGAATTCGGACCTGGCTGAGATGAAGGCGAGAATCGAAAAGCAGCCGTTCGTAAAAACGGCGTCGATCTCGCGCGTATTGCCCAGCGGTCTAAGGGTTTATGTTGTCGAGCGGGTTCCGATCGCAGTCGTAAAACTTTCAGGCGGCAGCATGCTTGTCGACAGCGACGGCAACCTTCTGGCTCCGGTCAACAAACCGGAGGACGCATTGCCGATCACTTTGTCCGGCTGGGACGAATCGAAAACCGAAAAGGCGATCAAAGACAATCTCGAACGCATTAAGCTTTATCAAAAAATGCTGAATGAATGGCGCGAGGGCGGTCTGATCTCTCGCGTGCAAAGTGTAAACCTCGCCGATCTGCGAGAGCCGAAGGCCGTGACCGAAGACTCCGGCAAACCGGTGACGATCGATGTGGGCAAAGACAACTTCGCCCAGCACTTGAAGAACGGCGTTAGTGCCATTGCCGGAAAGGGCGACATGTTCGACGGAGTGAGTTTGGTCGGCTCGAATATGATCCTCTCGTCGCGCAAAAACAATGAGCTCGACGTGGCTTCGCGATAACTATGAATAACGAGATCCATGCGATCGGCCTAGACATCGGTACCAGCAAGGTCCGCTGCGTAGTCGGCGAACCGGGCGAGCGGGGCGTGATGAATATCGTCGGCTATGGCGAAGCAGAATCGCGCGGGCTTCGCCGCGGAATCGTGACGGCGACCGATGCGGTTGCCGAATCAATTAAAAAAGCGGTCGGCGAAGCTGAACGCGTCAGCGGACTTGAGGTTGAATCCGCTGTTGTCAATCTTTCGGGCGAGCATTTTCGCGGTGAGAACAAGAATGGCGTCGTCGCCGTCGCGGGATCGGGCAGAGAGATCACGGAAGAAGATGTCGAACGCGCGATAGAATCGGCCTGTGCAATGCAGTTGCCCGCCGGTTGGGAAATAATCAACCGGCTTCCGCAGGAATTTATCATCGACGGCCAGGACGGCATCATGGAACCGGTCGGCATGACCGGTGCGCGGCTCGAATCGCTCGTCCACATCGTTATCGGCCCGAGCGCCGGGCGACAAAATCTGAACAAGGCCGTAAAACGCGCAGGCATGGACGTAGAGCGTATGATGCTCGAACCACTCGCCGCTGCCGAAAGCACTCTGACCGATGATGACAAGGAATATGGATGTGCCCTGGTCAACATTGGATCGGAAATTACCAGCCTGATGATCTTTGGAAGAGGCGCCGTGCAGCACACTGCGGTGTTTCCCTTCGGCGGCCTGCACTTTACGAAAGACATTGCTGTCGGGCTTCGCGTTTCGATCCAGGAGGCGAGCAAGATCAAGCAGCGTTACGGCTGCGTTGCGTCTTTTCTCCTTAACGACGACGAGCGTCAGGAGAATATCGAGATCATGCCGGTCGGCCGGACCGAGGCGCGCGGGCTGACGAAAGAGATACTTTGCGACATCATGCAGCCGCGGGCGATAGAACTGCTTCAGCACGTCGCGCATGAGACGGTAAGGACGCAGGCGCAGATCTCGAGCGGCGTTATCCTGACGGGCGGCGGTTCGAACGCGCGCGGAATGATCGAGATCGCCGAGCAGGTTTTCGATGCTCCGACGCGGCTTGGCTATCTTGACGAAAGTAATTTCGGCGGGCTTGCCGAACAGATATCGGGGCCGGAATGGGCGGTTGCGTCGGGCCTGGCATTGTCGTCGATGCGGTCGCAGGTGCGTGAAATGAATCGCGGAAACAAGCGGCCGTCGAAAATGGCGGAGTGGTTTGAAAATTTTCGTGAAAAATTTAGATAAATTTAACGTGGCGGCTGGATTTTCACCACAAATCATAGTATGCTTTGCTCCCGTCACTACAATATATTGTTACATTCAATATTGCGGCGAAAAGCATCGCAACTTTCCAATCTAATTTGAATTTTCTTTTGCGGGACTTGAAATAATGAGTACGGACGGGCTTCAAATGCAACTTAGCGGATTAAAGATGTTCATCGACGAACCTCCCATCACGGGGGCTCGGATTAAGGTTATCGGCGTCGGCGGCGGCGGTGGAAACGCGGTCAATCGAATGATCGAAGCGGGCATTCAAGGCGTTGAATTCATCGTCGCGAATACCGATCTTCAGGCGTTGAACGCCTCGGCGGCCCCGATGAAGATCCAGCTCGGCGGAAAATCGACGCGCGGGCTTGGTGCCGGCTCGAACCCGGAGGTGGGCCGCGCCGCCGCGCTTGAAGATCACGAAAAACTTCTCGACGTGCTCGAAGGCGCCGACATGGTGTTCGTCACTGCCGGTCTTGGCGGCGGAACCGGAACCGGCGCCGCACCGGTCGTCGCTTCGCTGGCGATCGAACTAGGAGCACTTACCGTCGCGGTGGTTACAAAACCGTTCACCGTCGAAGGAAAGAAGCGGATGGCCCAGGCTGAACAGGGCTTGGCCGAACTTCGCGGCTGCGTCGATACGATCATCACGATACCGAACTCAAAACTGCGCGAGGTCGAACCGGGCATCACGATGATGGACGCGTTTCGTCGGGCCGATGATGTTTTGCTTCAGGCGGTTCAGGGCATAACCGAACTCATCATCACCCCGGGCATTATCAACCTCGATTTCGCGGACGTAAAAACCGTGATGCGCGGTCAGGGCGTTGCTTTAATGGGCATCGGAGCGGCAACCGGTGAAAACGCTGCTTCGCAGGCAATGCGGGCGGCGCTCGATTATAAGCTGCTTGAAGAGAATTCGATCACCGGTGCAAAGGCCGCCCTTATCAACATTACCGGCGGCGAGAATATGCCGCTGGCCGAGATCGAGGACGCGATCAGAATGATCGAAGAAGAGTCCGACGATAACGCCGATATCATCTGGGGCAACGTCGTCAAAGAAGGGATGGCCGACGAGATCAAAGTTACGGTCATCGCGACCGGATTCGACAGCGCGGTCCAGGCAATGAAGCCGGTTATGCGTCCGGTGGAGAATGTGAACGCGAACAGCGCGGCCGCAGGTTTTGGCCAGCAGCCCCAGAGCGAAGACCTCGACGTTCCGACATTTATCAGGCGGCAGGCCGATTAGGCC
>JABFSB010000165.1 GCA_013140875.1 Acidobacteriota bacterium | reverse complement strand
AACCAAACGCGAATGCTGATAAAGGTTGGCGGCGGAAGTGCGGAGGGCGGACAGGTCGGCGGTATCCATTGGCACATGAATATCGCGAATGAGGTAACTTTCGTTGCTGCCGACGATAAACTCCAGGACATTCTGTGGGTGCGCATGAAGGGAGCCGACGGCAAGGTCGTCGAGTATACAGCAACGAACGCGTCACTCTCGCCCGGGGAGATAGAACAGGCATCGAAACGCAAAATGAGCTGCATCGACTGTCACAATCGGCCCACGCACATTTATCTTTCGCCAAATCAGGCGGTCGACGATTCGCTGACCGCCAACAGGCTGGACACCGCGCTCCCGTTTATCAAAATGAAAGCGGTCGAAGTGCTTTCCAAGCCATATACAACGAACGACGAGGCGGTTAATGCGATCGCTGCCGAATTGAATGCCTACTATCAGACAAATCACCCGGACGTCTATGCGTCAAGGTTGGAGACTGTGACGGCCGCGGTGGGCGAAATCCAGAGAATCTATCAAACATATTTCTTTCCCGAAATGAAAACGAACTGGGCCACCCACGTAAATAACATTGGTCATTACAATGCTCAAGGCTGCTTTCGCTGCCATGACGGGCAACACTTTAGCAAGGAAGGGAAAGTTATTAGGAACGAATGCAGCATTTGCCACTCTACCATCGACCAATCTTTTGGCGGTAAAACGATCTTGGCAAAAGACGGAGCGTTCCAGCATCCGATAAATCTAGGCGATAAAAATACCTGGCAGTGCGCCGCTTGCCACAAGGGCGATCGTACCTTTAAGCATCCGCTCGATCTCGGAGACATTTCTCAGTTTCAATGTGCAGAATGCCACAAGGGAAACCGCGGAGTTCCGAACTTCTAAGTGAAAGTAGTAAGTGTAGAAAAAAGATAATCAGCGTAAGGTAAAACGAATCTTTCTCAGCGAACTCCGCGTAACCCTCTTGCGCGTTCTGCGTTTTGTTTTGATTAAACGCGGAGTACACAGAGGTTACGCAGAGTTCGCTGAGGGCTCTTTCGACTTGCGAAACAAAAACTACCTGTCTTTCGCCGATCTTCCCAAATAGATACGCAACGAGGTGTACGGCATGTGCGCCGTATAGTTTTGGGCGGGGAACACCACGAGCGGATTCGCAAACGGGCTGAAATGTGGTGTTTCACGATAGGAAAAATACTGGTACCCAAGATTCCAGTCGACGTTTTTTGTTAGCCGAATTGCCAGCTTTATCTCCGGAGCGTGATTTCGCATTGGATAGGAAGTGACGATATCCTGCGGCCGCGTTATGGTCCGGCTGCCTTGCCCGCGGTCGTCGTCGATACGATAGCTTGCAAAAAGCGAGACCCTCTTGATCGGTCTCGCCGCAATGTCGAAATGGAAAAAACTATCGCGGACAAAATACTCGCTAACGCCCAAAAGGAAGCGGGTAGTCGGGAAGATCGGCGTTCCCACGGGCACGATAATATCGGTCCGGCCGGTTTGATGATGATAGGTGTACCCGCCGCTCAACGACAAATCAGTTCGAGGAGTCCAGTCAACGCTTCCGGAAAAGATGCGAAGCTTTGTGTTGGCAACGGTTTCCGTGGCGGGGAATCCGCCGGACGATGTGACCGGTGTTGAGGTGCCCGGGCTGTCGTTGTCCTTCGTGATAAATGACATATTGAACGAGAACTGCTTCACATTCGCGATACTTCGTACGCGGGCGTTCAAGAAGTTATTGTTCGCAAGGCGGGTGAAAACGTTGTCCGATTCACCGCGCTCAAGATCGAAGAAGATCGACCAGTTTGTTTTTGGTTTCAACTTCATTCCAGCGATGAAACTGTTCGCGTGGTTGTCCAGCGATTCGGTGTCATTCAGTGTTATGGTGCCAGCCTGAATATTTCGGTCCAATGCGGCGACCGTAACGGAGCGGTTCGTGTACCGGTATCCCAGGTTGAAGGCGATTCGGGGGTTCACCTGATAGTCCAGTTCGATCAGATTGGCGAAGCGTCTGAAAGATGTTGTACGCCACGCGGACGTAAAGGTCGGCGCTCCCGTGTTCGGCACTCCGGCACCCGTTGTCGTTTGGACCAACTCGAAAAGAGTATTCGAACCGCCGATATTGAACTGATCGAAAGTGAATGTATTGGAAACACGGAGATCATCGGTTATTCGGAAAGTCAATCCGAGATCCCCGCGGGTTTGAGGACGTTTGGCCGTGCCGGGCACGAATATCTGGTCGGCGACGATGATGTTTCCAGTTGCCGACGCCCGGCCTGTTAGTACATCCGACTCGGTAACGTCGGAATTGGATTCGGAGTAGATGAGGCGTCCTGAAAGGTCCAGTCGATTCGCAAACGTGCGCTGGACAAAGAAATGCGTGAAATCCGTCGTTCCCTTGACCCGAAACTGCCTCGACGCAGCATTCAGAAACGACGTCGTGGACGCGGGATTGTTTCCGGGATTGAACCGATCTACAAAGAAAAGCGTGCGGTCTTTGAAGGTGCGATGCCCATAGATCAGACCTAGATTGAAGCCCAGAAGTTTCCCTTCCACTCCGGCCCTAAAGTCATCCGATCGTCCTCTAATCACGGAATCGACCTGATACTCATCGCCGCTGAATCTGATCGAATTGGTGCCCGGCCCTTCGGTATCGTTGAATGAGTATCCGAATCGCATCCTGAAGTCACTTTCGGGGAAAATCGTTAGGTCCAGATCACCGAAATTATGCAGCGTGTTTGCACGATGCATGGAACCGGTCGATATCGGTTGAGACCATGCGACGGCGTGGTTTTTTAGGTTGTTGAAATAACGAACCCGCCGAACTGCCGTATCGAATTTATAGATGCCGGCCCTCTCCATGTTCATTCTGAATGAACCGGAAGGATCGGAACCCCAGCCGCTTGCCTGAACAAGTAAGCTGTCGAATGGTTTAAGGCCCTCTGAGCGATCCTCAAGAAGGAAACTCGAATCGAATATTCTCACACCTGCCCGGTAGTTAAGATCACTTCGATACTTTTCGTGATCGCCTTTGACCTCCAGCCCTCGAATGCCTAGCTCAACGCTGGACGTGACATCGTAATTCCCAATTTTTTCAGTGGACGAAGGCGTGGGCGACGGTGTTTGAGCACGCAACGCGAACGACGTTGCAAGTACGGCGATCACAAAAAACAAGAACCCTGGGCGGTTTATGTGCATATATCCTCCGCTGAAGCCTTATCTAAAGAACAGCCGGCTTGAGTTGGAACCGTGGATCGCCGAATGGCATACCGTGCACTGCTGTTCCCTCATTTGAGCCTGATTGTGGCGGCTGGGAACGCCCGGCGAAAGCTCTTCAGTGATTCCCGTGTGGCATTCGAAGCAGAGCTGGCGCACCTGGGCCCGTTTCAACAATTTCGAATTAGAAGATCCGTGCGGAGTGTGGCAGGCGGTGCATCCTTCGAGTTTCAGAGGGCCGTGTTCGAATACGAACGGACCCTGCTTGTTGCTGTGACACTTGATGCACGCGGCGTCGGCTCCGACAGCGAGCTTGGTTTGTTTAGTCTCGAAACCGCCGTGCGGATTGTGGCAGTCGCTGCAGCTCATCGTTCCCTCAAGCACTTTGTGGTGAAACGGTTTAGCAAATTGTGACTTTGTCTCTTTATGGCAGCTTATGCAGAGTTGCTGCTCGTTCGACTTGAGCATTGCACGTGTGCCCTGACCCGGATTTTGCGGCGAGATATCGCCTACAAAGATACTCGATCCGGCCTTGAAATTGGCGGGATCGGAACCATGGGCCGAGTGGCAGTCGGTGCAGCCTACGTTGTTTCGCCAGTGTTCTCCGCGACGGAAATTGTTATGACTCTCCCTTCCGGCGTGACATGCAAGGCAGGTCTCCGACACGGCTTTTGAATCCATTGCTTTTAGGATTTTTATCTTTGTCTTATCTCCTGAGCCTTCGACGTGAGCCTTGCCCGGACCGTGGCAGGACTCGCAGCCGACAACCTTTCCTTTCCAGGCGGCTAGGGTGCCGAGTTTTCCGTGTTTGGTGTTCGCTACCTTTTCAAACTGGGGTTCGTGACATGCGCGGCAAGTCTCACTGCCGACGTAATCATCAGGTTCACCCGATAAGACCATTTCGGGGATCAGCTTGTTGCCCTCCGCCGCTACGCTTTCTGCACTTGAGAGATTGCTCGAAAACAGCCACGCTGCAGCTAGAAGGCCAAATACACCCAGCAAAGCGAGCTTTAGATTCTTCGTATAAGCCATGGTAATAATCTCCGTTTCTGCTTCCGTACTTGGCTGGTATTTCGGTTTAACATTTTATCAATTCATTCTAAAGCTCTCTTTTTCGGGAAGTATGTGAGCGCGGTCACAACCTATTTAGAAAGAGAATCTTTCGCGGAGGTTTGGATCGGTCGGAATCTTACTGGACCGGTTTAGACTTTCTACCGTTTCCGATGGTAGCTTCCAGTCTGTATTTATCTCGTATACAGAGGTTCGATCCGTCAATCGAGATCAACTCACGTTCGCGAAAGTCCTTAAAGAGCCTGGTGACCGTCTCGCGAGTTGTCCCGATCATTTCAGCGATCGCTTCGTGGGAAAAAGAATTTGTCAGGTTAACCGAACCATTATTTGAAACCCCGTTCTTTGACCACTCCAGTAAAAGCGAAGCAAGTTTATCTGCAACACAATTGGACAGGCCAAGCGACCTGATCTGTGAGTAGGCTGTTTTGTATTCGAGGCATAAGTGACGGATCGCGTTCATTCCGGCATCGGCGTGATTTCGGAGAAAATGGTTGAAGTCTAGTTTTCTTACAAAATTTGTCTGGCATGGCTCGATCACTTCCGCGGTTGTCTCATGCTGGGAATCGGAAATCGCGGCGGTTAAACCAAGAACATGTCCAGGACTTGCAATTCGCAG
>JABFSB010000382.1 GCA_013140875.1 Acidobacteriota bacterium | reverse complement strand
CTCAATGATCCCACCATGGCACGAATCGATTGAGAACGCACTCAAAAACCTTAAACCGGGCGGCGATTTATTCATAGTGGATTTCTACGACCAGGCCGACCTGCCAATGCCATTTCAAAAGTTTCTAAAATGGTGGCTGAAGAAATTTCACGTCCAGTTTTGGAACGAACTAATGCCTTTCCTTCAAGAACTTCAGCGAGATGGATCAAACCGCCTCTCGATCATTCCGCTTTATCGCCGCTATACCTTTATCGTTCAACTTCAAAAATGCAACTGACGCTAAAGTGGTGATCCTTATCCATTTTTTTGGAATATCCGCCACTTTTTTTGGAAATTACTAAAAGCTCATATTCAAAAATATATGAGTTTTAGCCACTTACTGACTGGAACGCCTTTTGCGTCAAATATTTTCATAATATCCGCCGGTCTTAACTAACTTTACTTCAGTTCAAACTTAGAGGAGGAAAATGATGAACAGGTCCTTAAAGATTTTGTTTATGGCGTTGCTATGGTTGAATTGTTTCGGACTAGTTTTTGCCCAGTCTTCGACGGGTTCGATATCCGGAACGGTGACGGATGAGAGGCAATCGGTAATTACCGGGGCGACGGTCACGGCAAAGAACGTAGACACGGGGTTTTCAAGGTCCGCTACTTCCGACGGAGAAGGCCGGTATAGATTCGTGAACCTACCCACGGGTTCATACGAAATCACGATCGAATCAACCAATTTCGCCAAATATGTTCAGACCGGCATCATTCTTGTCGTCAATCAGGATGCTGTTATCAACGCTGCGCTAAGGGCCGGAGGTGTAGCGGAAGTCGTCACTGTTGCGGAAAACGCATCCGTCCTGAACACCACAACGGCAGAGGTAAGCACCCGATTCGATGAACGGCGGCTTTCCGAACTTCCGATAGCGACAAACCGCAACGTATTTAACGTCCTCCTTTCGGTACCGGGCATCAGCCAGCTCAGCTCTGGGCAAACCTCGTTTGCCAACGGCATAAGTTTCTCGTCGAACGGCGGCCGCCTTCGCTCGAACAACTTCATGCTAGACGGTCAGGATATAAACGATCCGAGCGTCGCTGGCGGTCAGGTTGGTTTAAATAATCCCGACGCAATCGGCGAAGTTCGTATAATCACCAATCAGTTTCTCGCTGAATACGGACGCAACTCTGGCGCGGTTGTAAATTTCATCGGCAAGTCCGGCACAAACGATTTTCACGGCTCGGGATTTATATTTCATAACAATGAGAATCTTAATTCCTGCAGTAATCTAGATAAAGGCGCCGGTTTTTGCAATCCGGCAGCGACTGTCGCATCTAACAAGAAAGCTCCCTTGCGAAAAGAATTCCAGTATGGCTTTACAGTTGGCGGGCCGCTGATCTCGCCGTGGTTCGGCAATGGAGGGGATCCATATTTTTGGAAAGGAACCGACAAGACATTTTTCTTCGGAGATTTTCAAAAATGGACCGACCGAAGACTCGGCTCGGGCACCACACTTCGCGGAGCTCCGACGGAAGCGGGCCGTGCAATTTTGCAATCCGCTGTCGGGACTCGTCCGCAGGTCGCCGCCCTTCTTCGCTTTTTGCCAGCCGGCACGGCTAATGGCCAATCGCGAACGTTCACCGCCAATGGCCAAACCTATACGGTTCCGCTTGGTGACTTAACGGGATCTTCGGCGTTCTCGTTCGATTCCAAACAAGGCGCGGTCAGAATCGACCACAGGTTCAATGAAAAGAACCTTCTGTACGGGCGCTACCGGTTTGATTGGAACACCACTGCCGGTTCCGGGCAAGTTACACCGACAGGCTTAACCACGGTAAATGACACGAAAGTACAGGCCGCCACGACTGTTTTGAACACAGTTGTAACAAGTAACCTCTCTAACGAGGCGCGGCTGGCGTGGACGCGTTACTCATCCACGACAAACGCGGCCGATCCGTCGTCGCTCGTAATCCCGTCGATCGAGATCACCGATCTCGGCCTTACCGGATTTAATGCCGCGGCAAGCCGGACCGCTATCGGGCTGGCCGTAAATTTACCGCAGTTTCGTGTAAACGATACCTATCAAATTACTGACAGCCTGACTTACATTATCGGAAATCATGCCTTAAAATTCGGCGTTGATCTCCGGCGAACGGATGTAAAAAGTTTTTTCATCCCTACAACGCGCGGCCGCTTGGCATATTCGTCGCTTCAGACCTTTGTTGACGATAACGCATCGACGGCAACGATCAACGCTCCGCTTCGAGGAGGCGACATTATTAACTTTTATCGCTGGCGCGAATATTACACTTTCGTCCAGGACGAATGGCGCGTCTCGTCCAATTTCTCCTTAACCCTCGGCCTTCGTTACGAATGGCCCGGCGACTCCTTCAGCTATTTAAAGGAGGCAAATAAGCGAATTGTTGCCTTAAACGGAAACGATCCGCGATATGCTTTGAATCCGGTTCCGAGAGTCGATAAAAACAATTTCATGCCGCGTATCGGATTCAACTGGAGCCCGCGTACGAGTGATTCGGGTATTCTTGGCTTTATCACGGGCGGTGATAAACTGGTACTTCGCGGAGGTTATTCGCGGACCTACGACGCGAATTACATTAATCTTAATCTAAATGTAGCCGGGGGATTTCCGTTCCTGGCATCGATAACATTCGGTGATGCCGGACAGCCCTCGGCGACACCGGGATTTGTAAACATCCAGAATTTCACGACTCCAAATGTTTCAAACCCGAATTCTCTTACCCGAACAGTCGTTGCTGAGGATTTCCGCGCTCCTGCTACAGATCAATATTCGTTCGAAGTTCAACGGGAGTTAACCCGCGACACTGTTTTCAAGATCGGGTATATACGAACCAAAGGTACCGGATTATTTCAAACAGTTGATGGAAATCCCAGAACGGCTTGCGCCGGCGGGAACACGGTCGTAACCACTCCGCAGACGATACCACTTCTACTTTGTCCGCGCGTTGACCCCACGCGCGGAGTAATTCGACTTCGCGGAAACAGAGCAAACTCAACCTATAATGCTCTACAGACAAGCCTCGAAAAACGCTTGAGCAACAGTTTCAGCGCCGGACTTCATTACACGTATAGTTCTTTCATCGACACGGCGTCTGAAACATTTAACCCGTCGAACGCTGAAGTGGCGGTCGCTCAAAATTCATTCGATCTGGCAAATGACCGCTCCCGGTCCAGTTTTGACCGTCCGCACAGGCTGTCTGGCAATTTCGTTTATGAACTGCCGTTCTTTCGATCGCAAAGCGGTTTTGCAGGACATCTCCTCGGTGGATTTCAGGTCAATTCGTTCTTCAGCATCCAAAGCGGAGCTCCGTTCACGGTTCTTAACGGGTCCGATCCGACTGGTGCTCTTTCGGGGATAGATGGACTGGTCGGAAACTCAATCCGGCCTAATCTGGCCAGCAACACCGATCTCTCCAGTCTTACGATTCCGGAGATCAGGGCTCTGTGCGGGACGCCGACAACTGGAACATTTGCGAATCGATGCCCCAACCTGTTTACCCGTCTTGTTCAGTTTCAGCGTGTCGGGAACGCGGGCCGTAATATCATTAGGGCGCAGAAGTACTTTAATGTTGATTTTGGGGTAATCAAGAACACTCGGATCACTGAAAATATTCGAATGCAGCTTCGGGCGGATATGTTCAATGTCTTGAACGAGCGCAACTTTGGTGTTCCCGAAGGGCGAGTAAATGCCGCGAACTTTCTTGACCAGTGGGGAACCGATGGCGGGAACCGCCGAATTATTCTGGGGGCTAGGCTAGTCTTTTAATCCCAATAGTTACAACACTTATGTTAAAGAGACGGCTTAACGACCGTCTCTTTTTTGTGTAAAAATCACATTGACAATCGTTTCATTGATGCAATATATTCTTAATCTCAGCACGATTTGAGTGATTGAAATGCGAAATCTGAGTTTAGTAAAAACCCTGACCCACTTAAAAGAGGAAAGGAAACACTCGGAGGAAATTTTACTCGAATCAGCCGGACTGGCATTTACCAGAGGCACGTTGGCTGAGATCGCGGGCGGGCCGAGTTCGGGAAAGACGAGTTTGCTGCTGTCTTTACTGGGAAAATTGACGCGGGCGGGCGAGGTTTGCGCGGTGGTGGATTCGAGCGGCGGGTTTGACCCGTATTCGGCGGTTGCGTCGGGCGTCGAGCTTGAAAATCTTTTATGGGTGCGGTGCGGCGGCGACATCGAAAAAGCGTTCATGGCGGCCGATTATCTGGTGCAGGCGAAAGGCTTCGGGGCCGTATGGCTGAACCTGAACGGCCTGCCCAAACACAAGTTACGGATGGTGCCAAAAACTTACTGGTACCGCTACCGCACACGGATAAAGGAAACGCCGACTATCATTCTCGTCACCTCCGAGGAACCGGTGACGGGTTCGGCCTCACAACAGGCATTCACGCTCACACGCGAACGGGTCACCTGGCTCGGCCAAGGCCGTCACAAACTGCTGGAAGCGTTTTGGCTGAATATGCATTCGCGAAAAGAATTTTACGGAAAGCCGTTTTTGACGAAGATCGAGTTCGATTACGAGGATATTTGATCGTTGCCTAACTTATGCCTAAACTGCACGCCTGCATAATTTCAGTGGATGCGAAAAGGGACAAAGCGGTTTTGCTGTCCGTCGCACAAGAATTTTCTTTCGGTATTGAAACGCTGGAGGACGGCGTGCTGTTCGATGTAAGCGGGCTTGAAAAACTGATGGGCGATGCGGATGAGATCGCTCGAAAAATAGATCAGGCACTGCGAAAAGCCCGCGTGACGGCGAACGTTGCGGTTGCCGAATCTGCCGACAGTGCGATCTTGTTGGCACGCCAAAACTACAACGGCAATGATGTATCACTTGATAAATTCTCACAACTTCCATTGCAGGAACTAGAGATCGATCCCGACACGCTGAATATCTTCAGCGACCTCGGCTTACATAATGTCGATGATCTGCGGCAGGTTCCGACTAATGATCTGATCGGTCGCTACGGCCAAACATTCAGAGAAATCATCGATCTAATCGAGCAAAAAGGCTGCCGTATTTTGACGCCGAATGTTAAAGAAAGCAGCCTGACTTGGGTTTTCGATCTGGATTTTCCGGTTGAGGATTTTGAACAGCTTATCTTCATCGCCAATCATGGTTTAGATAAGCTTTTCGCTCAAATCTCCTATTCGGCCCTGAGCACCGAGCAGCTTGATATTTCTCTCGGGCTGCGGAAAAAGGAAGAAAAAACATATGAGATAAAAACCTCTTTCCCGACGCTGGAGAAAGCGTTTTGGTTAAAGCTTGTAAACTTACGCATAGCCCTTGACCCGCCGGAATCCGAGATTGTTTCCGTCCGCATAGTTTCTCATTTCACAAAACCTCGTCCCGATCAACGCGGCCTTTACTCCGTCTCGCGTCCCGAACCGGAAAGTCTTTTGCTGACCGTCAACAAACTCAAAAAACTGGTCGGGGAAGATAATGTCGGCGTGCCAACGCTGGTCGATCAAAGGTTGTCGGAAGCCTTTTCCCTCGACCCCGAACAATTACCGCGAGGTCGCGAAAAGATCGAGATCAAATCCGAAACCCTGACCGCTGCGTTTTACTATTTTCGCCCACCGCTTCCGGCCGGCGTCACGGTCGAAAATAAACGTCTGCTGTTTATAAAAACCTCGCGTTTCAGCGGCCGGGTAAACAAATATAGCGGCGTTTGGAAGAAAAATTCCTACTGGTGGAACCGCCCCTGGAGCAATCAGGAATGGGATATCGAAGTGGAAGACAGCGGTGTGTATAGGCTGTGCCGGGACGGTGATAAATGGTCATTGATCGGAGAGTATGACTAGACGGTTCTGATATTGCATTTCAAATCTTTAGATCTCAAATCTCGGATTTCAGCGTGTGATCAACTATGTTCTACGAATTACACACACGATCGGCGTTCAGCTTTCTTTCCTCCGGCTCGCTGCCGCAGCGGTTGGCACAGCGGGCGGCCGAATTGGGAATGCAAGGCGCCGCCTTGCTCGATCGCGACACTGTGGCCGGTGCAGTTCGTTTTCATTTCGAGGCAAAAGCCCAGGGCATTAAACCGATCGTCGGGGCCGAGATAACGATGAAAGACGGCAGTGCTTTGCCACTTGTGCCGATGAATTTGAAGGGTTATCAAAATCTTTCAAAACTCATCACTACGATCAAACTTCGAAATAAAAAAGGCGAGCATTTTGCCACTCGCGAGGACATTGAAAACCACTCATCAGGCCTGCTTTGTTTTAACGGCGGAGCTGATGGATTTATTCCCAACAGCATAAAGAACGGCTGCGGACAGATCGACATTGCCTGGCTGAAATACGTGTTCGAAGACCGGCTTTATATAGAGCTGCAGCGTCATAATCTAAGAAATCAGGAATATATAAACCAATCATTGCTGGCACTTTCTCACAAGCTTCACATCCCGTATTTTGCTTCAAACGGAGCATACTATGCCGACCGGTCCGATCGCGAGCTTTTCGACGTTTTCACCTGCATCAAAAACCATTGCACAATTTATGACGCCGGCAAGCTGCTATCGGAAAACAACGAGCGGTATTTAAAATCCGAAAAAGAAATGCTCGGACTTTTTGAGGATTATGCGGAAGCAATAGATACGACGGTCGAGATCGCTTCAAGGGTCAAGTTTTCGATGGATGAGCTGTCCTACACTTTTCCTCAATATGACGTTCCGTCCGGAGAAACGATGAACTCGTTCCTAAAGAAAAGGACTGAAGAAAGTGCCCGGATAATGTATCGAGATAAAGATCAAGTTATTAAGGATGAGGTTCCGGCACGTCTTGAAAAAGAACTGCGGGTGATTGAGATGAAGGGCCTTGCCGGCTATTTTCTTACCGTTTCCGACATATCCGATTTTTGTAAAAAAGAAAAGATCCTCTCGCAAGGCCGAGGATCCGCAGCGAATTCCGTCGTCTGCTTCGCACTTGGCATAACCGCGGTCGAGCCCATAAAGAATAAACTACTTTTCGAGCGTTTTCTGTCTGAAAAATACGAACAATACCCGGACATCGATATTGATCTGCCGTCCGGCGACGATCGGGAAAAAGTAATTCAGCACGTTTATGGCGTGTACGGAAGACGCGAAGCGGCCATGACCGCCAATGTAATTTCATATCGCGGCAAATCGGCCATTCGCGAGGTTGGCAAAACCTTCGGTTTTGGCGATGACGTGCTGGGCAAACTCTCGAAAATAAATTCTTACTACGAAACTTTTAAGGGCGAAGAGCTAAACCGCCGTTTGAGAGAACAAGGCTTTGATCCTGGCGATGATCGAAGGCTTCAAAAATTTACCGAGATGTACAACCGTATACTCGATTTTCCGCGACATCTCGGTCAGCATTCCGGTGGCATGGTCATATCGAAAAATCTGTTGGACGGAATCGTTCCGATCGAACCGGCATCGATGGAAAACCGCAGTATCGTGCAGTGGGACAAGGATGATTGCGAGGCGTTAAAGATAGTAAAGATCGATCTGCTCGGTTTGGGCATGATGGCGGTGCTCCGCGATTCGATAACGCTGATACGCGAGCATCACAACGAAGACCTCGACCTTTACAAACTTCCGACCGACGACGACAAGGTTTTCGAAGCTCTGCAAAACGCCGACACGGTCGGAATGTTTCAGGTAGAAAGCCGGGCCCAGATAGCATTCTTACCAAAAACCAAGCCGACAAAGTTTTACGACATCGTCGTGCAGGTAGCGATCATCCGACCCGGGCCGATCGCGGGAAACATGCTCAGTTCTTATGTGAAAAGGCGGCAAGGTTTGGAAAAGATCACTTACTTACATCCAAGTCTGGAAGAAAATCTGGAACGCACTCTTGGGGTGCCGTTGTTCCAGGAACAGCTGCTGAAAATCTCGATGGACCTGGCCGGTTTCAGCGGGTCGGAAGCCGAAGAGTTGAGACGAGCAATGGGATTTAAACGTCCCGACGTAAAACTGAAAAGCATCGCCGAAAACCTTAAACGAGGAATGACCAGAAACAATATCGATCCTGAAGTACAGGAAAATATCGTTCAATGCGTCCTGGCCTTTTCAAATTACGGCTTCCCGGAATCGCACGCCTACAGCTTTGCCCTGCTCGCATATGCTTCGGCCTATTTTATGGTCCATTACCGGGCCGCGTTCATGACCGCGATGTTCAATAATTATCCGCTCGGATTTTATTCCGCAGCCACGCTGGTCAAAGATGCGCAGCGGCACGGACTGCATTTTTTGCCGCTTGATATAAATAAGTCTCAGTATCTTTTCACGATCGAAGAAATAGAAATCGGTGCCGGAAGTGATGGAATTCTTAATGAACGCGAAAAGCTTGTACGGGTCGGACTAAACTTTGTACGCGGACTTAGAAAAGAGATCGCCGAGGCAATAGTTGCCGAGAGAGATCTGAAATGCAGAAGCCCGCACGTTAGTAAGGGCGTAGAATTCAACAGCTCATTACGCGCGGGCTTCGGCAATGAGTGCGGCCCCGGCCCATACACCAGCATAGCCGACCTGATCGATCGGGTCCCGGCAATAAATAAACGTGAGATACGAGCACTGAGCCTGGCCGGTGCTTTGAATTTCGACAACACGGTCCATCGTCGCGAGGCGTTGTGGCAATCGGAATTAGCCATCCAGCCAAAAGGAAGTTTGTTCGATGTCGGCGGCACAGCCGCAGATCATTTTTCCCAAACCTCGGAAAAGCGAAGCTTTTCCGCAAATAGAGCGGCACAGCCGCCTTTAGAATCCGCAATCCGCAATCCGCAATCCGCATTTCTTAAGAGAATGGAAGGCCTTCAGCTTGTGGATGCCGATCTTCGCAAGACCGGCATTTCCATCGGCAAACATCCGATGGCTTTTTTCCGCGAAGAAATGAACAAACGCGGCATCCTGTCCGCCGAGCAAACACTTAACTTAAAGAAGGGACAGATCGTTTCCGCCGCCGGTGCGGTGATCATTCGCCAGCGGCCGATGACAGCGAACAATGTGGTTTTTATCACGCTCGAGGACGAGACCGGTTTTTCGAATTTCGTAGTTATGCCAGATGTTTTCGAGAAGTATCGAGCGGTGATAAATCAAAACGATTTCCTCATCATAAAAGGAATCTTCGAGGAACGCGGAATGCTGAAAGCTATGCATTTCACGGCGTTAAAGGAAGTAACGACGGAAGTTGTATCGCACAATTTCAGATAAGTTTTCTCTGCGTCCCTCTGCGAGACCTCCGCGAACCCTGCGTTGAGTCGGCCGAAATCATTTATTCAACGCAGAGTACGCTGAGATTTTTTCGCAGAGGACGCGGAGGTGAAGGTTCGATCGTTATGGCTAATGTTCGCAAAAATAATGCGATAGCTCTCGTTGACTGCAACAATTTTTACGCCTCGTGCGAGCGCGTGGTCAACCCAGAATTGTATAAACGGCCGGTGGTCGTTCTCTCGCACAACGATGGCATCATAATTTCGCGTAGCAATGAGGTAAAGGCTCTCGGTGTGCCGATGACGGCGCCGTTGTTTCAGTATCGCGACCTGTTGGAACGGCATAACACCGCGATAATCTCGGCTAATCACGGGCTGTATTATGAATTCTCGCACCGCGTGATCGACGTGCTCAACGACGACATCGGTGCGAACAAACTTGAGCTTTATTCCATCGACGAAGCGTTCATCGACGCGGGCGTACCGGACAAACTCCCTTTCTTAGGCCGGCATATCAAGAACACTATTTTTGAAAAGACAAAGATACCGGTTTCGGTCGGCATAGCCACGACCAAAACGCTGGCAAAGCTTGCGAACAAAATTGCCAAAAAATCGGCGAAAGCCGACGGCGTGCTTGATCTGTATAATTCCCCGCACATCGACCTAGCTCTCAAGAAAACCGCGGTCGGAAACATTTGGGGCATCGGCCCGCGTTCGGCCGTTAAGCTGAACGCAGTCGGAATTAAGACCGCTTACGAATTGAAGCTTTCCGAACCGGACCGGATACGCATGCACCTCAATCAATTCGGCTCACGAACCGTGCTCGAACTGAATGGAATTCCCTGCCTGTCGATGGAAATTTCCGAACGCACGAACAAATCGATCGCCCACACGCGGACCTTCGGCCATCCGATGACCGAACTCGACGAGCTTCGCGAAGCGGTCTATTATTTCACGACGCGCGTACTGGAAAAAATGCGCTGGAACAATCTGGCGACAAAGACGGTTGAAGTTTTCGCGAACACAGACAGGTTCAAGCCAGTCCCTTATTATTACAAAGGAAAGCATACTTACCACTCCGTTTATCATTCGGATGTGACAAGCGAGATTTATGCGTGGGTGACGATCTGTCTGGAAAAAATCTATCGTCCCGGGATGAAATATCGCAAAGCCGGTGTGGTGCTCACCGATCTTGTTTCGCCGGACGATGTTCCCTACCGGCTATTCGACCAAAGAAAATTCGAGCGGCAGCATCACCTTGGCAAACTTATCGACGAAGTAAATTATCGCTACGGCCGCGATGTTGTTCGATCCGCATCGCTCAAGGAAAAAGGCGGCTGGCAAGGTAAAAGTGAACATCGCGGCAACGATTCTTATCACGCCATCGGTCGCGATGTGCTGGGATTAGGTAAAACGTACAGCAAGTCCGTCAGGTTCCTTTGACGATGCGGCGAAAAAAAATGCAGAAGCCCTCGTGACAGATGCAGAAGCCCGCACGTTAGTAAGGGCGTAAATCCAACTTGAGCATCACGCCCTTGCTAACGCGCGGGCTTCCGCATCCTGGACGCATTCTTTCCGAATATCGCAAGCAGGATTCCGCCCAGGATTAGAAAGGAAGCGACGAGCAATCTCGTTTCTGCGGATTCGGACAACAGCAGAACGCCTCCGGCTGCGGCGATGGCGGGCACGGCAAGCTGCAACACGGCGGCACGCGTTGCCGTGTGATATTTCAACGCCGCGTACCAAACCGAATATCCAACCCCCGACGCCAACGCGCCGGACAAAACGGCAAGGACCACTCCGCGTACGGATAGGTGAAGCCCGCCGATGAACGGTATTACGGAAACTGCCGCCATCGGCACAGCGCGGATAAAGTTCCCTGTTGTATCGGCGAGTGGATCTACGCTCGTTCGGCCGCGTAGAGTATAAAAACCCCACGCCGCACCGGCCAACGCCATCAATAGCGAACTCACGAGCGGCGGAGAAGTCAGTCCGGGCAGCACAAGATACACCAAACCACCGAATGCAACGGCAATGCCCATCAGTTCCCACATGCCGGGACGCTCGCCCTTGATGATCGATGCGGCGATCATCGTCATCTGTACCGCACCGAAAAGTATCAGTGCTCCGGTTGCCGTCGTCAGGCCAAGATACGCAAATGAAAAACACAACGCATACGCAAACAAGAAGAAGGCCGAGGTCCAATTCCCCGAATGCAAAAGCCCGCGCGTCCGCGAGGGCTTAACACCCAAACCAACGGATTCGACATAGCGCGGCTTAAAGAAAAGGCTTAAGAACGTCAGCGTCACCGCGCCCGCCAGCACCCGCACCGCGGTAAAACCGGCCGGGTCGATCTCTTCCTTGCCCAGGGCCATGCGGCAAAGTATCGAGTTGAACGCAAACGCGCTCAGTGCGAACGCTGTGAGCAGAAATGGTTTCATGAAAAATGGGCTAAAACCGGGCGTTTTTAGTCGATCCGAACGAAAATACTACCACGCAACGCGTGATTCGGCCCGATTCAAATAATCTTCAGAAAATCTTCATAAAATCCTCAAGACTTAATGAAAAGACAGGGTTTATCCTCATCCTGATGGCATCTGCAAGTGATAAACTTCACTACAAGGAGACATAAAATGATGAAAGACAGCAATTATAACCAAATAAAAGCCGAAGCCTTTTCGGAAAGTCTCATCGATATATTAAATAAAAGTGCGATCGCTCTCGCATTGAGCATCGGCGACCGGGTCGGTTTGTTCAAGGTAATGGCCGGTTTGCCCGCGTCGACGTCGAAGCAGATCGCCTGCGCGGCGAATTTGAATGAACGGTACGTGCGCGAATGGCTGGGCACAATGGTAACCGGCCGCGTCGTTAATTATTTTCCCGAAACGCTGACTTATCAGCTTCCACCGGAGCACGCCGCGTTTCTTACCGAAGAGGGCGAGTATAATTTTGCCGGGGCGATGCAGTTCGTCCCGGTGCTCGCCGGCGTCGAAGACAAACTTATCAAATGTTTCGAAAAGGGCGGCGGCGTTCCCTACTCAGCCTACCCGCGTTTTCACGAAGTAATGGCCGCCGAAAGCGCGCAGACGGTCGTCGCGGCTCTGGAACCCTACATTCTGCCGCTGGTTCCCGGCCTGAAAGAAAAGCTCGAAGCTGGCATCGACGTTCTCGACGTCGGATGCGGAGCCGGCCGGGCAATGCTTAAATTGGCCGAGACTTATCCGAACAGCCGTTTTACCGGTTACGATTTTTCCGAGGAAGGAATCCGTCACGCGAATAACGAAAAAATGAAACGAGGGCTGACGAACATCCGCTTTGAAGTGCGTGACGCAGCTGACCTGGGACACATGGAAGATTACGATCTGATCACGTCGTTCGACGCGATCCACGATCAGGCAAATCCCGCCGCCATGCTCAACAGCATCGCCGAAGCCCTACGTCCGGACGGCGTCTATCTGATCCAGGACATCGCCGGTTCAAGCCACCTGGAAAAAAATCTCGAACATCCGGTGTCGCCGTTCCTATACACGATCTCGTTGACGCACTGCATGACCGTCTCGCTCGCATACGAAGGAGCCGGACTGGGCGCAATGTGGGGCGAAGAAAAAGCCGTCGAAATGATGCACGCCGCCGGATTCGAAAACGTCAGCGTTCACCACCTCGACCACGATTTTATGAACACCTACTACGTCGCGACCAAGCAATAGCGGCACCGATCTCTTCGAAGTAAGGTAGAACGAATAAGGAATAGCGAATAATGAAGAAACTTATGGCCTTACGTTATTCGCTATTCGTTGTTCGTTATTCCGAAAAAACTTCAGTCTTAAAAAATGCGGAAGCCCGCACGTTAGTAAGGGCGTAACATTCGACGTCGCGACGAAGTAAGACGATTTAGCCGCAGATGGACGCAGATAAATACAGATGAGCGAAGAGCTGTTTAATCTCCGCTTTCCGACTCCCCTTCTCCTCCACTCCGCGCCTCCCCATCTTTCTTCTCCGGGCGCGTGTGCGGGAACAGAATTACATCGCGGATGGAATGTTTGTTAGTCAGCAGCATCGTCAGCCGGTCGATCCCGATCCCGATCCCGGCCGCCGGCGGCATTCCGTAGCTCAGTGCGCGGATGTAATCTTCGTCCAGCACCATCGCTTCCTCGTCCCCACGCTCGCGTTCGGACATTTGATCGACAAAGCGTTCGTACTGCTCTTTCGGATCATTCAGCTCGGAGAACCCGTTGGCCACCTCCATGCCGTTGATGAACAGCTCAAACCTCTCGGCGATCTGCGGATTCATAGGATCAGCCTTTGATAGCGGCGAGATGGATTTTGGAAAATCGATGATGAATGTTGGTTGAATTAAAGTCTGCTCAACGTCGCTCTCAAACCTCTCAAGAAGCTCACGGTCGAGCAGGTCAGAACCGGGAGCGGTAGCGACTGGGTTCTTTTTGCTGGCGGGAAGAGACCCGGTCGCTATCGCTCCTGGTTCTGACACCCTTACCACCGCTTCGCTCATCGTTATTCTTTCGAATCGACCGAAATCGATCTGATTTCCTTCGTATTCCGCGACCAAACCGCCGGTTGCTTTCTCAACGCTCTGCCGAAGCAACTCTTCGCAAAAATCCATCATGCCGTTCACGTCCATGTACGCGCAGTAAAACTCCAACATCGTGAATTCCGGATTGTGCTTGTAGGAAATTCCTTCGTTGCGAAAGTTGCGGTTGAGCTCGTAAACCTTTTCAAAGCCGCCGACGACGAGGCGTTTGAGGTAAAGTTCCGGCGCGATGCGGGCGTACAGTTTGATATCGAGCGCGTTATGATGCGTCTCGAACGGCTTTGCCGCAGCACCTGTCGCCTTCGGCGTGAGCATCGGCGTTTCGACCTCGACGTAGCCGTGGTCTTCGAGAAAGCGCCGCATTGACGAGATGATCTTCGCCCGCCGTTCAAACACCTCGCGGGTGGTAAGGGCAGAACCGCCTGCGTCAGCAGGTGGCAAAGACGTTGAGATCGAAACGCTCTCGTCATCACCAGAGACTTTGCCAGCAGCGTTCGTGCCACCCGCTGACGCAGGCGGTTCTGCCTTGACCTGCAAGCTCGATCCGATCAGATCGACATAACGCTGACGCTGTTTTATCTCAGGGTCTTCGATGCCATGCATTTTGTCGGGCATCGGCAGCATCGCCTTGGCAAGGAATTGCAGTTTTTCGACGTGCACCGAAACTTCGCCGGTGTTCGTCACAAAAAGATAGCCGTCCACACCGACGAAATCACCGTGATCGATCATCTGCCACGCGGTCCAGGCGTTTTCCTCATCCGGCGTGTCTTTGCCGTCGTTCTTGATCAACGTAAACTGTCCTTTCTTGGCGTAGATCTGCAGCTTGCTCATGCCGTCCGTCAGATGCACAAAATTCCCACGCGGCGGCGTCGTCAAACGGCCCGCAATACGCACGTTGCCAAGAGCTTTTAACTCAGCATTGATCGCATCTTTTATTTCCGCCGGCGGCCGCTCGCCTTCCTTCAAACCGGCCCGCACCGCTGCCATCCGGGCCTCGACATCGGCGATCGGCTGATAACTTTTGATCGCACTTATCGTGTCATCAGATCCGGTCAGCTTTGTGCGAACGAACTTGTTCGGATAAACGTTCCCCGTCAGCTCAAGCAATTTTTCCAAATGCTCCGCCCTGGCCTCAGTCTGGTCGTTCGGTTCGATAATCTCTTCAAATGTAGGAATGCTCATATACTTTCCTCTCCGTCCTCGGCGAAAATCTCTCCGACCTCAGCGTTGAAACAATTCTTAACAACTCCCCAACGCGGAGTTCACGGAGAAAAACGCGGAGATCAGAGAGATGTAATCCAAGCATTTCATTATAGTTACGGCCAGCTAACACAGCAAACTTCCCGAAATTGTGGCAGAATAGAATTCCCGTAAGGAAACGAACGCGCGGCGACACCTGCCCGGCATGAGTTTTCTGCGGCTAATTGTGCTTATGAGCAAGGAGTTTGAACAACTTAAGGCGGCGGTCGACGCGGGCGAACGCGTCGTTACATTGAGTGGCGTGACTTCAACGTCGGCCAAGGCGCATATCATCGCGCGGCTGCGGGGCGAGACGAAGAAAAGGTTTGCGATCGTCGCGGACTCGAACACCGATCTCGACGTTTGGGCGTCCGACTTGAGCTTTTGGTCCGAATCTGCGATCGCAACGATACCTTCGTTCGAAGCCGACCCGTATTCGGGCGTTTCACCCCACGCCGAAACGCAGGAACGCCGGGCCTTATCTTTGTGGCGGATCGCAAATGGCGGGGGTGGACTCGTTGTTTTGTCGGCACGATCTTTGATACAGCGAACGCCGGGCGTTGCCGAGATACAGAACCTCGGTTGCGAGTTGGTGCGCGACAATGATATCGCGCCGGAGCAATTGGTCGGCAAACTGATCGCTGGGGGTTATGTACGCGAAGATCCGATCTTCGGGCCGGGACAGTTCTCGCTGCGAGGCGGGATTATCGATATCTGGTCGCCGGACGCCGAACAGCCCGTCCGCATAGAATTTTTCGGCGACACGGTCGATTCGATCCGCGTGTTCGATCC
>JABFSB010000371.1 GCA_013140875.1 Acidobacteriota bacterium | reverse complement strand
ATAATGCGTAGAGGCGATGACCTGGGCTCCTTTTTTGCGAAAATGATCGACGATGGCGACGCCGAGGGCTGAGCCTTCTTCGGGGTCGGTGCCCGTTCCGGCTTCGTCCAGCAAGACGAGTGACGGCGGTATGCAATCAAGCATCATTCCAGCGATGTTCGACATGTGCGATGAGAAAGTCGAGAGGTTCGCGCTCAAAGATTGGTGATCGCCGATGTCGGCAAGAATCGAACGGTAGAAGGGAATTTTGGCTTTTTTTGCCGGAACCGGAAGCCCCGAGATTGCCATCAAGCTGAGCAGCCCGGCGGTTTTTAGTACCACTGTCTTTCCGCCTGCGTTGGCACCGGAGATGATCATGACTGAATGTTCATTCGTAAGCGTGAATGAATTCGGCACGACCTGATCAACGAACCGGCCGCCCGCTGACGCAGACGGTTCTGACAAGAGTGGATGCCGGGCGTCGATCAGTGCGAGAGTTTCGTTTTCAGAAATCTCCGGCACGATCGCTCTGAATTTGCGGGCGAATTCGACTTTGGCCTTGATGAAATCGAGTTCGGCGACGGCCTCGACGGCTATTTCGATTGCGGGGAGCTGTTCGCGAAGCTCTTCTGTTAGTGCAAATAGAATCCGAGCGACTTCGCGTTCCTCTTTGCCTTTTAGGTTTTGAAGCTCGTTGTTGGCTTCGATGGCTTCCAGCGGTTCGACGAATACGGTTTGGCCGCTTGATGAAAAGCCGTGGGCGACGCCGCTGACTTTGCCGCGAAAATCGGCTTTTACCGGAATCACAAAGCGGTCGTTGCGCATCGTGACAATATCGTCTTGAATGGCGTCGCCGGAATTTCGCATCACCGATTCGAGCGATTTTGTCAGCCTGGCGCGTTGGCTTGAGATCTCGCGGCGAATCTTCGCAAGTTCGGGCGACGCCGAATCGTCGATTTCACCGCTGGGCAAAAGCTTTTTATTTATCCGGTCGATCGTCGCGAGAAGCGACGGCGGAATTCCCTCGACTATCCGCCAAAGCGTGGAAGCGGTTTCGATCTCAGGCTGGATAGATGAGCGGGCGAACGCGGCCTGATTGCAGACCCGGGCGAGTTCGAGCAAGCGATTCGGTTCGAGCGTGGCGTTCCTGATCTTTAATATCGCGACGGCGTCGGACGGGTCTTCAAGACCGCTGAATGACCAGGTGACCTGCTTTTCTTCGTTTAGCGCGATGGTTTCGGCAATTGCCGCGAGATCGTTTTCAAGCTCGGGTTTACTGGTTTTGGGGCGCAGATCGGCAAAACGCTCGACGCCCATCGGCGTTTGGGCATGGCGGCTGATCAGTTCGAGCAGCCGTTCAAATTCTAAGGTGTCGAGTGAGAAACTCATATGGAACGCCGGCAGCCTGCCGGCATCGTCTGCGAACTACGGCCGGCAAGTCGCCGGCGTTCCGTCATTCCGTCACCTCAACGCCTTTCCAGAAGGCGACATAACCTTCTATGTTCTTAGCGTCCGTCATGGCATCAGGATAGAACCACGCCGCGTCGGCGTTGGTTTGGCCATCGACGACTACATCGTAGTAGCTCGCCGTGCCTTTCCAGCTACAGACCGTGTGTGTTTCGCTGGGTTGAAAGAATTCCGTGTTGACCGAATCTTTTGGAAAATAGTGATTACCTTCGACGACAACCGTGTCGTCGCTCTGTGCGATGGTTTTGTTGTTCCAGATTGCTTTCATAATTAAATTTACGGAAGCCCGCGCGTAAGCGAGGCGTAAATTGGTGCGTTGAGTATTACGCCCTTGCTTACGCGCGGGCTTCTCTGCAGCGTTCCTATAAAAATCGCGCCCGCACGTCGGGTGTCGGAATCATGCATTGGTCGCGGCGGCCGAAGAGTTTGTACCGATACTTCGCAAAAAGCTTATACGCCCAATCCCGGACCGGACGAGGAATAATTCTTAAGGCATAGGCCAGCGACCAAATTCCGTCGAGGCGTCGTGCGATACGCATCGCGGCTTCGGAATGCGTAAACGCCCTTTCGTCCTCAATCATCACTACAGAATCCGTTTCGGCCCTATCGATACCATACTTTTCAGCAAGTTTCTCGCCGATCTCAGATTGCAGTGGGGCGAATTTAAAATAGCCTGCCTTGTCGTGTTCGATGATGAAATTGACCGAACCATTGCAAAAATTGCAAACACCATCAAACAAGACAATCGCACCCATACATAAATTCTACCGCAAGATTCGGATAGATTTCATTTTGGCGGAAAGATAAACTCTGAAACATGGACAGCGAGATATTTTGGAATGCAGTCAGGACGAACGACGCACGGTTCGATGGAGCGTTTTATCTCGGGGTAAAAACGACCGGTATTTACTGCCGTCCCTCGTGCCGTGCCCGGACGCCAAAGCGGGAAAACGTGGCGTTTTTCGAAAGCTGGAGCGATGCGGAACGGTCCGGGTTGCGGCCGTGCCTGCGGTGCAAGCCGAGAGATTCGAGCATGATCGATCCGCAGGTCCAAAAGATCATAAAAGCGTGCGAACTGCTCGAATCGGAAGATCTTTATTCGCTTGACGACCTGGCCGATGTGGTCGATCTAAGCCCCTATCATTTACAGCGAAGTTTCAAGGAGATCATTGGCGTTTCACCAAAAAAGTATTCGGAGGTCAAAAGAATGGAACGGTTTAAATCGGAATTGAGGGAAGGCGTCGACGTGACGGCGGCAATGTACGATGCAGGTTTCGGGTCGAGCAGCCGGCTTTATGAAAAGGCCTCGGAAAATATGGGAATGACGCCGGCCGCCTATAAAAAAGGCGGTCAGGGAATAACGATAAATTTCTCGATAACCGATTGCGAATTGGGCCGCATCCTCGTCGCCCGGACGATCAAAGGCTTGTGCAACGTGGCCTTTGCCGACGACGACGCAAGTCTTGAGGCGAATCTTCAAAAAGAATACCCGAATGCCGAGATAGTGAGGGACGCAAAAGTTTTGAAGGGTTTTGTCGACGAGATACTCGAACACCTGTCAGGCAAAAGCAAACGGCTCGACCTTCCCCTGGACATTCAGGCGACGGCGTTTCAAATGCGTGTCTGGGAACTGCTGCGAAAAATCCCGTACGGCGAGACCGTAACCTACAGCCAGCTTGCCGAAAAGCTCGGTGATAAGAAAAAGGTTCGGGCCGTGGCACAGGCATGCGCAAACAATCGCGTCGCCGTTGTGATTCCGTGCCATCGGGTTATAGGTAAAGACGGCAAGATGACCGGCTATCGCTGGGGTGTCGAACGCAAAGAATCGTTGCTGCGAACTGAGGAGGCGGCAAAATAACTACGTGAAAAACAAGTCATTAAATTGAGAACTTCGGTTCGTAAGTTTTTGTAAAGAATTCGGTTTGCGGGGCGGTTCGCTTTGCAAACCGAAACTTTTCTATTATCCTCACCGTATCGCACTAACTTAAAGCAGTAAAAATTTAGCAAATCCCGTCATTTTTCGATATGAAATCAAGGCTATTTCTGGTCGCAATTGCGGCGATCGGTTCGGTTTTTGGTCAGCAGGCATCGGCACAATCGTATGCGATAACTAACGCCCGGATCGTAACGGTTTCGGGCGCGACCATCGAGAAGGGCACGATCGTCGTCAGAGACGGGTTGATCGAAGCCGTGGGTGCAAATGCGGCCGCTCCGGCGGATGCGCAGGTCTTCGACGGAACGGGATTGACCGTATATCCGGGATTTGTCGATGCGCTGACCAATCTTGGCCTTCAGGCACCGGCACGCCCGGCTACGCCCGCCGGACCAGGCGGCGGAGGCGGTCAAGCAGCGGCCGCAGCCGCGGCAGCCGCAGCGGCGTCGCCCTCTAATTCGAATTATCCGGCCGGTTTTCGCCCCGAAGAAATGACGCTTGACGACGTCCGGGCGGGCGACGCCCAGTTCGAAGCGAATCGCAATGCCGGTTTTACCACAGCACTGACCGTCGGTCGTACAGGTATTTTTAACGGCCATTCGGCGCTTATCGATCTGGCCGGGAGTTCGGTTTCCGGCATGACCGTCAAGAATCCCGTTGCCCTGCATATTACCTTTGCTACCATTCCGGGCACTTATCCGGGATCGCTTCTCGGCACATTTTCGGCCTTGCGGCAAATGTTCAATGACGCTCGGCGGCAACAGGAAATTCAGAAAATGTACGCCGCTAACCCCAAGGGTATGAAGCGGCCCGAGGCGGATAAATCGCTTGAGGCGTTGATCCCGGCGTTGAACCGAGAGATACCCGTCGTATTCACCGCAAACAGGTCGATCGAGATTGTCCGCGCGCTGGATTTGGCAAAAGAATACAACCTCAAGGCGATCATTGCGGGCGGACAGGAGTCGGCGGAGTTTGCCGGCAGATTAAAAGCCCAGGATGTTCCCGTGCTGCTTTCCCTCAACTTTCCGAAGCGGACGGCCGCCGCCGCGCCGGATGCCGACCCCGAGAGCATGGAAACACTGCGGTTCAGGGCCGAGGTGCCGAAGACTGCCGGTAAATTGGCTGCGGCCGGCGTGAAGTTTGCTTTTCAAGGCGGCGGAGCTGCGAGCGTGAATGATTTTCTGACCAACGCCATCAAGTCAACTGAAAACGGACTTGCCAAAGACGCCGCACTTCGCGCGATGACATTGAGCCCGGCCGAAATATTCGGTGTCAACGACCGCACCGGCTCGATCGAAACCGGCAAGATCGCCAATCTAACGGTCGTGCGCGGCGATCTTTTCGGCGCACAGAAAACGATCACTCACGTCTTCATCGACGGAACCGTGTTCGAGATCAAACCGCCTGCGCAACCGCAGGGCGGACCGGGCGGACGCGGACCGCGCGGCGGAGGGCAGGGCGGCGGACAGGGAGCGAATCCCGCAAATTCCGCCGAGCCCAACGTGGCCGGAACCTACGCGATCACTATCCAGGCGCCGGGTCAGCCC
>JABFSB010000211.1 GCA_013140875.1 Acidobacteriota bacterium | reverse complement strand
ATTGCGTCCTTGATCTGTTCGAAGTAGAGCGGGCCGCCAGCTAAATACTCGACAATCGAATACATAAAGCCGTCGTTCCAACAGCTTTCGACCGGACCGTCGGGCTCGGTAACGCTCGGCGTCGGCGGAATAAACTCGGCAACGGTAAAGAACGGTTTCATCGCCGCCATCATTCGCGCGTTGGTGACAAATTTTCCAAGGGCATCGAAATTGTCGATCTGCTTTGCCGCGTCGAACCGGGTTCCGTCCACTCGATACTCGAATATCCAAAACCGGATCGAATCCAGCACGAATTCAAGCGCCGGGTTTATCCCTAGTTTTTCATCCCAAAATTCGTAATCGAATTCGGGCCCCCAATTTTGTTCCGGGTCCTTGCCTTCGCGGCGAAACCAATAGTCATGGTCGATCTCGGTCAACGCGGTCGATGTGCTCGCGTGATTGTAAACCCCGTCTACGATCACGCGAATGCCAAGGCCGTGACACTTGTCGATCAATTCTTTCAATTCCGCCGTTGAGCCGAAACTTTCTTCGGGCGTAAAATAGTGGATCGGCGAATATCCCCAATTGAAATCACCCGGATTAGATTTCAGCGGCATTAGCTCGATCGCATTAATTCCGAGGTCGGAGAGATAATCGAGCTTTGCGATAACATCCGTATATTTTCCGCGCGTATAACCGTCTTCCTCTCCGCCGGAAAAATCGCTGACATGCATTTCGTAAATGATAAGTTCGTTGTTGTTCGGAAGGGGAACGTTATCGGATTTCCAAACATATTCGTCGACTATCTTCTCGCCGTTTTTCAGTACAAGGATCGCGTTCTGGGTTTCCGCATCGACGTTCGTGGCGTACGGATCAGTGATCGTCTTCCATTCGTCGTCTTTGTTGAACCAGCTTTTTGAACGAATATTGAAACGATATTGATAAACTCCGTCACCGAGTTTTTGCGTCACCCGAAAATATCCGTCGTCCGATTTCTCCATCGGAATATCTTTCCAATCGCTGAAATCGGCGATCAGTCTCGCTTCGGTATTGTTCGGTGCAAACAGCCCGAATTCGTAGTCGTGTTTTTTGTTCGACATAAGCCGTAAAAAAGGAAAATGCGACCACGGCCATTCAACGGCCGCGATCGCAAATTAAAAAAAGAGCGTTCGCTCTAGGCCGCCGCTTTCACGGCAACCGGTTCGTCTTCAACATCCATGAACAGATATTTCTTCCATTCCGGACGCGATTCGGCGTAATGACAAAGCAGCACGTGATCGAGACCAAGCCGCAATAATTTCTGCGACGTCAGCAGCGGCATGCGGGCCTGCTCCGGCGTGCGGTTGCCTTTACGCTGGTTGCATTTCACGCAGGCCGTGACCAAATTTGCCGGCGTGCTTTCGCCGCCCTGGGCACGCGGCAGAATGTGATCTAGCGTCAAATCCTTAGCGTGACGATGCTCGCCGCAATACTGACAGCGATAACGATCGCGGATGTAAACGCGCGCACGCTTCATCGTCGTTTCCGGCCGGTTGCGTCGCACGTGAATGTAATGACGCAAACGCACGACCGACGGAACCGGGAACACGGTCGACGGCGAGTGCAGTACGTTGTCGCCGTCATTCTCCTCAACATAAACCGCGCCGCGAAACCATAGACACACCGCACGCGCAACGCCGACGGTGCCCAGCGGCTCGTAAGAAAAGTTCAAAAGTAATACTCGTCCGGTTAACAAACTCATCCTCCTCCTGTCGTCGGGCGCAACTGTATTGCTCTACCCTGTAATGTAATATCAAATGCCCCGTTTAGGCAAGCACTATATGTTGTTGTGTAACGATTTTTTAAGGCAAGATGTGCTCAATTGGACGGAAGACAATCTTGTTTTTCCTCTTTCTTTCTCTTCTTCCTCTTACTCCTCGTATTCTGTGGTTTCGCAATCCTATTAAATAACGACGGAAATAGGATGAGTAAGAGAGAGGAAGAATGAATCGACCTTTAAAACGATGAAAACGATTTTGCGGAGCGGATGCGTTTTTCTTTATCCAAAAAACGGCCTGATCAAGCGGTTGGCGATTCCGCAGCGTTCGCAGTCGATCGGTTTTGAAGGGTCCTCCGGCACTCGGTTAGCGGAACCACACGACATACAGAAAAATTGAGACTTTACAGGCGTGACATGCCGGCACTTCTCACAAAAAACTCGATACGCATCTCGCGGAGCGTAAATCCCGGCCTTGCAGTTTGAGCACTCGACCGTGTCGCCGTCAGGCCGCTCGATCTCTTCGTACTCGTTCGAAAATTCCAGCATCCTTAAAAGACGTTCCGCGTCTTCATCCGTAAGATAAGGAAGCCAAGCCTGAACGAACATCGACGTTTTCATTTTCAAATGGACCCGTTCCGGCAGCAGTTCGTGCATCACGGCATATTGCGGATTCTCGTAGAAGATCCGCATCGCCTCGCGCATCATCGTCACGAAAAAATCCGCGAGAGTAAAAAAGCTCTCGGTCTCCGCCTTTGTGCCGACACCGGTTTGAACGTATCGCAGCGCATTCTGAAGCTGCTGCTGACGGGCCGAATATTCATGCCATTTCGGATCGAATCCACTATCGACACTCGATGCCGCGCATACGTCCAGATAGACATTGTACTTTTCAACGTTATCTATAGTCGGCGGCAAATAGGCAGGAAAGCTCTGGTAGTAATAATCCCAGTATTCACGTTGCAGCCAGTAATAACCATCCCGGTCGCCCTGTGCCAACGCCTCCCGCGATCGGGTCATCAACTCGGCTTTCTTGATTTGATAACCGACCGTCGTGCCCGCGTTTTCATTCCAGGTCTCGATCCCAATGGCGAAATCGATGTCGGTGAAGGCACCGCAAAAGTCGCACATTATATAAGGCGTGGAATACGGATTGACCTTCGGTCCGCCGCACTGAATGCACCTGAATTTCTTTATTCGCACAAATGCATTATAGTCGCTCAGATAAGATTTGATGCGAGATGACTATCGATAAAAAACAGTTCTTGTTTCTCCTGGGCAGCGCCAGAACGGATGGAAATACAGAGGAGCTTTCGCGGCAAGCCGCAAGTTCGCTGTCCGACGACGTGAAGCAGGTCTGGCTCCGGTTAAGCGATCATCCGCTGCCGCCGTTCGAAGACATCCGGCATCATGAGACGCGAAAATACTCCGTCACCAGTGAGCACGAACGAACGGTGCTCGACGCAACATTGGCGGCGACCGATATCGTTATCGCGTCTCCCGTTTACTGGTACAACGTTTCTGCTTCGATCAAGCTTTATCTTGACCACTGGTCCGCATGGATGCGTCTGGACGGTGTCGATTTCAAGAAACGCATGGCTGGGAAAAACCTGTGGGCGATCACCACATTCAGCGATGACGACCCGGCCGGAGCACAGCCGCTGGTGGACTGCCTTCGCCTCACCGCCGAGTACATGAAAATGCATTGGTCCGGCGTGCTCCTCGGTTATGGCAATCGTCCGGGCGACGTTCTGGATCACCCTGATTCTTTAAACCACGCCGTCGCTTTTTTTGAGGTGAACGGCAAGGGTTAAGGCACTTGCCGAAATCAATAAATCGCCCACACGCTGCCAGCTTTAGAACCCAAAACCGACGCTGAGAGACAAACTTCGTCCGGCGAAATTCTCCTGCACCGCACCGTTAATAGTCAAAACACCGCCGTCCGAGAACGACGAAAGCGACCGCAGGAAATTCGGCGACGCCATATTGCCGATCGGGTTCGCTTTATTGACGATGTTGAAAACATTGTTTGCGCGAAGGCTGAAAGTCAGCGTTTGTCTTGGCGGCTTTTTGTTCTTCTTATCTTCGTTGTAGCCGAACGTTTTCGAAATCGAAGAGTTGAAGATGAAAATCGTTTTTCCGCGGCCCAGGTTTCGCGGGATCAGCTTATCGGTCGGTGAAGGATTCGGGTCGAGGATTCCATACTGCGTCGAGATGAGTCCGGCCTTGTTCAGGTCCGTGGCGAACGAAGGCCGTTCGCTGTAATACCCATCACCATTCGTGTCGCGGCCCGTCGTGATATTGAATCTCGTTCCGCTGCTGATCGAAAAATCACCGCCGAAAAAAATCTTGTGCGGCAGCGTTAAGTAATAATACCCGCCCAAGTTATGTATTCCATCGAGTGTAGTCGAGGAAAATTCTTCACTGAAATCGTACGGATCGAAAGACGATCCGCTTCCGCTGACCACGTTGTTCCTTGATCGTCCGTACGAATATCTAAGATTCGCGAATAACTTTTGCGACTGCGGAAAATTGAGATTTATATTGATCCGGTTATTTTTATTTTGTCCGACGGACTGCGTTTCGTAAATGTTGCCCACATTGCCGAACGGCCGCACGGCAGACGACGGGTTTTGCGGAAAATAAGTTCCGGCCAGCGGAGCATTTATGTTTTGCGTAAATGCCTGCCTCAGCGTTTCGCCGCGTGAGAACGTGACGTTCAGCGTAAAACCTTTTGGCATTTTCTTCGAGACCGTAATATTGAGCAGCGATTGATACGGCGTTTCCAATTCGTCGTCGATAAACCTTTGCGTTCGCGGCAGGGCGAACCGCTGGAGCAGGTCAACCGTCGGCACGTTCGGATAAATGTCCAGTATGTTCGTCTCGGTTATCAGGTACTGAAGCCGGCTGGGATCGCTGGCCTGACGCACGGCGACCGAGTTGTTTAACCCGAACCGCGAATAAAAGAGGCCGTAGCCGATGCTGATCCGCGGTAGCTGGTAAATCGCTTTTTGCTTTTCTTTCGCCTTCGGTGCCCAGATCAAACCGATGCGCGGTGCGAGGTTGAGGTTGCTGGCGATGTTCGTTTGATTTTCGTATCGAACGCCAAAACTTGCCGCGATCGTTTCCGAGATCTTGTAGCTGTTCTGAATGTAGAATCCGAAATCGTATTGCGTCGCGTTCAATTTGGGATCG
>JABFSB010000273.1 GCA_013140875.1 Acidobacteriota bacterium | reverse complement strand
GCTAAAGCAGTTAAAAAAGAAAGTGGATGTGCTGACGCTCTCGGCAACGCCGATTCCACGCACGCTGAATATGTCTCTGCTCGGCATGCGCGATATGTCCGTCATCGAAACGCCGCCGCGCGATCGTCTGGCCATTAATACGCAGGTCGTCCAGTTTTCCGAGGGCGTAATTCGATCGGCAATTGAGCTTGAATTGTCACGCAACGGCCAGATCTTTTTCATCCACAACCGTGTCGAATCGATCGAAGCGATCGCCGCCCTGATCCAAAAAAGCGTCCCGAATGCCCGAATCGCGATCGGCCATGGCCAGATGAACGAAAAGGAAATGGAGCAGGTGATGCTCGATTTTATCGATTACAAATATGATGTTCTGGTGGCGACAACGATCATCGAAAACGGCATCGACATTCCGCGGGCGAACACGATCATCATCAACCGCGCCGATAATTACGGCCTTTCGCAGCTTTATCAACTTCGCGGCCGCGTGGGCCGATCGAACCGGCGGGCTTACGCTTATCTGCTTATCGCGAGTGAACTCGAACTCACGCCGATAGCCCGCAGGCGTTTATCGGCTATTCGTGAATTTTCAGATCTGGGTGCGGGATTTCGGCTCGCCGCTCTCGACCTGGAGCTCCGCGGTGCCGGGAACATATTGGGCGGACAGCAATCAGGGCATCTCGACGCGCTCGGTTTCGATCTTTACACAAAAATGCTCGAACGAACGATTGCCGAGCTTCGGGGCGACGAGATAGCCGACGAGACCAGCGTTTCCATCAATCTCGGTATCGATGTTTCAATTCCAAAGGAATATATTGCCGAAGCCAGCCAACGGCTGCGAACGTACAAGCGAATATCTTCCGCCGAGAGCGAGGATGCTCTGATGCAGATACACGCCGAGATCGAAGACCGTTACGGCCGCATTCCCCGGTCGGTCGAGAATCTTTTCGAATACGGCCGGCTGCGAAAAGTGGCCGAAGAGATGCATATCGTACAGATCGACCGCTCAAAGGAAGGTTTTGCTGTCAAGCTTTCGGAAACGGCGAGTGTTTCGCCGGAGAAACTGATGGAGTATCTCGGTGATAATCCGGCCGCGTCTTTCTCGCCGAACGGAATTTTGCGTATCGCCGCCGATGCTGACGATTCGATCCGTTCGGTCCGAAACCTGCTGGAAACCATCAGAAGTTAAGGCTGGGCACGCGGCTTTCGGTACAATCGCCGGCGGGGTTTACGTCACAAACAAACAATCCGGGAACATAATCTCGGGTCTGCTTTCTGATCTCGTTCCACACAACCGATTCGGAATATTTCTCGCTTGTCCAGCCTAATTTGTCGCGGTTTCGCCAGACAAATTCGTAAGCCTCTTTTTCGTCCGCACCTTGCAGATGCTTTGCTTCATGAAGCAGAATTGCCGCTCTTTCGACTTCATCGGCCGGATAGGTGAAAAAATCCGAATATATGGTCACGATCCCAAGCGGAAAATTTGCTGCCGCAAACGCGTTCTCTTTTACGACGGACGCGTTCAGCCAATTGTCGGTGGAACGAAACGTCGCGAGATGGGCCAAAATAAGAGCCTCTGTGGTAAACCCGCGCGACCGCAAAAGGTCCGTCGATTCGCCGATCGTCCGTTTTTGCTCGTAAGTCATTGCTTTTGAAGAGAATACGAGCGATGCATAGAAACCGGCGATCGCCGCAAAACACACAAAAAGAAAGAATATGGCCCGACCGATCAGCTTTTGGGCGAAAGACGAGGCGACTTTCTCGAATTCTATCGTCAGCATCGAACCGCACCGAACGCATTCGTTAGCGGTCGGATAGTTGACCAGCCGGCACTGTAAGCATTTTTTCTTCATCTTCGGAGGGCGTTTTTGCGCGGGAAACCTGCTATTATTTAAATAGTTTTAATCAAGCCCATTTCCAATAGGTGATTTTAGAGTCGCTATTGGAAGAAACGTATCGCCGCGTCGGTGCATCAAAGGTCTTGTCCACAATAGCGCCGATCGGGCGTCGGGAATTGGTCTTCCAGACCTTTGCGAGAAACTTTGGGTCTTTGCATTACAAAGATTCCAACGCAAAGGTTGACGAAGTCTGGCTTAGATACCTTCACCGGCGACCGGTCTCAGAGGAGCATTTTAATGAAGTACATCTATTCGATTTTCTTTTTACTGGCAATAGTTGTGTCGGCCGGTATCGCGGCATCGGCCCAGGAAACGCAGGAACGCGTAGTCGATGAGGTCGTGGCCCAGGTGAACGAAGGCGTCATCACGCTTTCGCGTATCAAACGCGAATCGAAATCGATCGTCGACGAACAGGTTAAGGCCGGCAAAAGCCGTGAAGAAGCTCAGAAAATGGTCGATGAGAAGCAGGGCGAAATGATCGCCAACCTGATAAACGAAGAGCTTCTCGTCCAAAAAGCAAAAGAGCTTAATCTGGATTCGCAGGTCGACGGCACGATCAACGAACGTTTCCTTCAGATCATGAAGCAGTACAACCTGAAAAGCCTCGACCAGCTTTATAAGGCAATGGAAGAACAGGGTGCCGATCCGACCGAGATTCGTGAAGTTTGGCGGAAGCAGGCCATCCGCGACGCGGTGCTTCAACGCGAGGTTCAGCAAAAAGAATATTGGAAGCCCAACGGTAAAGAGTTGCGGGAGTATTTCGAAAAGAACAAAGCAAAGTTCACCAAGCCCGAGACAATCTCGATCAGTGAAATATTTCTGAGTTTTGCCGGCCGTGATGAAAATGCTACTCGCGAAAAAGCGAAGCAATTGGTGGCACAGCTTCGAGGCGGCGCCGATTTTGGGAAAATAGTCGCCGAGAATTCCGATCGGCCCGAAGCTGCTAAAACCAAGGGCAAAGTCGACTCAATGAACGTCAAGGACCTCGATGAAAAGTTTGCCACGGCCCTTAAGGACGTTAAGGCCGGCGGTTATTCCGACCCGATCCAGATCGATGAAGTGGGCATCAATATCCTTCGCGTCGACGAAAGAACCCAAGCCAGCAGCGAATCATATTTCGACGAAAGTGCAGTCAGAATGGCCATTCTTGCCGAAAAAGCCCCGACCGCAACGAAAGAGTTTATGTCGACGCTTCGCCAGGATTCGTATATAAAGATCGGCGAAACTTACCGTCCGCTGGTCTCGCCGATCCTTTTTGCGGAAGAAAGAAAGGAAAAAGCTCCAGCTAAAGCCGAAGAAGCCAAAGTTAAGAAAAACCCTGGCAAGTAGTTTCCGGGCGATTTCGATCATTGAGAGGCTGTCTGAGAAGGCGGCCTTTCTCAACTTCAGGCGGCACCACGGGGTGAAGCGTCCCGGCCGATAAACTCGTCGGGAATCGATTATGCGTCTTGATGTATTTCTGAAATTAAGCCGGCTGGTGCCGCGGCGAACTTTGGCGCAGGAGTTTTGTGATAAAGGGCTGATCGCGGTCAACGGCGTGGCCGCAAAATCTTCCAAGGAAGTAAAAAGCGGCGACCGGATAGGTATCCGCCGCCGCAATACTCTCACCACAATTTCTGTTGCCGATGTACCGGCCCGAAAGCAGTTGTCAAAAACCGAGGCCCAGAACATTTACGAGATCATCTCGACTGAGACGATCGAAGACGCTGATTTACTGGCCTAAGATATCCTTTATCGCCGATTCATATATCTCGACCTTTCGCTTGGCCCGTTTTACGTCCGGATGGCCCGGCTGCAAATTTTCCAGCAGCCGCGAGAGATCGGTTTCAAGCTCGACCTTTCGCACCATCAGTTTGCCGAGAGCTAAAGTTAGCCGTTGAGTTCCCCGCAATCCCGCCGTTTGTAGCCGTTCCGATTCCTTCGCCAAAAGCCCTAAAGAAATTCGGATTTCCATTACCTTCGGAAACTCTTCGGTGTATTCGAGGAGCATCGCTTCGAGCTCGGACTCCAGTTCGGCTTTTCTTAGGCGAAGCTCTGCATAAGCCGGCGAGGCTTTGAATTCGTTCGCAGCGGAAACTGGAGCGGTCTTCGACTGCGCCTGCGCCGAAAGTATGATCGGCAAGGTCAGAAGAATAAAGGCGATCGCGGTAAACTTAAGTATCATTTACAGTTAGGAAATTGCCACAAGAGTTCGGACAGACGAATCTTAATCGTGCATTCGTGGCCAAATCCTGGTTACCCGCCGACAGCAAATGTTGCCTCGTCCAAATTTTGGTTAAAGGCAAACTCGTTCAGGTCGAAGTTCCATTCAATCTCGGTCGTACCGCTTTGTCCGGTGACGGAATAGAGAAGCCTGTAAGTATGCGGAAGCATCAGGCCTTTTTCGTCTTTATAGTTCGAAAAGTCCTCCACTACTTTGTGTCGCGTTTCGATAAATCCGCTCGACTGGTTAGGGTTGGTACCGATGCCGGCGGAGGAGACTCGCGTGTATTCGGTGCGGACGTGGCGGAAAGTTTCTTTGTCGAAATAAAGCTTAACGTTGATATCGCCGCCGCCTTTTTTGAAATATCCGATTGCGTAAACTTCCTTGCCATCGATCTTTTTCAATCCGTCGGCCGACAGCTTTCCTTTACCCGAAGCCAGCAACGCCCAAGTGCTTGCGAGACTTCCGCCGAGAAGGCTTTCCTCGACGATCCAGCTATTGGACTGAACGAAATTGCCCAAGACGGACCGCTTACCATTGCTCGCAAACCCGACCCCCGATTTTTTTCCATCAAAGACAAATTTTTCGCCCGCATAATCGCTCGCATTCAGCATCATGCCAAAGAAATTCTTTGAATCGGTCGAAGCCAGCACAAGACGGCCTTCGGAAGTCTGGTTTTTCTGCGAGATGAACTTTACCTGAACGCTGCCCGTTGCCATTCTATTTTTAACGGCCGCTCTCGCTTCGGGCGTCCCGAGCGATTCGACATGCCTGGCAAGGATTTCCTCGGGTTTTAATTTCTGTCCAAATGCCGCAGGCACGGCAACCAGTACGACAA
>JABFSB010000387.1 GCA_013140875.1 Acidobacteriota bacterium | reverse complement strand
CTGCTGAAGAACGCAGCCTTGCGGACAAGAGTGTCCGCGCTCCGCCCGAATACCAATCGACGTGATATTTGATCAGATAGTCGAAGATGCCCAGCAGGAAGGAACCAGAACCGCAGGCTATATCGGCAAAACGCATTTTCGCGATCTCGTCGGGCGTCTTGCCCTCGACCAATTTGCCGATAGTGTTCTCGACAATGTAGCGGACGATATATTCAGGCGTATAGTAAACACCGCCTGCTTTTCTTACTTCCGGCTTTTCCTCGACCTTGGCGCGCTTGTCCGAAACGATGATAGTCTTTCCCAGGAATCGTTCGTAGATACTACCGAGAATATGGATCGGTATCGAGTTAAAGTCGTATGCCGAATTCTTGTGAGACAGCCACGCAAGCACTTCGTCAAACGTTTTGTTGTTAGGTGCGAAGTTCGGCGAATCGAGAATGGCGTGCGGCTTGAAGATGATCCCGTTGTAAACCTGATTCAGCCGAGGAATTTCATTGGCAAAGTCGCGCCATGGACTCCCACTTTTTTTTCCGAGCCGGTCGATTATGTCCGAAGGCTCGACGAGTTTGTCCTCAAGAAATCTGATAAATACCAGTCGGTCGAGCGTCCGCTGAGTGATCTCGGTCAGCTCTTCGCCGTCGAGTTCGTTATTGCTTCGTTTAAAGGCACGGGCAAGATTCTCGCGGTGAACGTCGAGTTCCGACAGAAAGGTGTCGCCGACGGGCTGGATCTGCACGGCCGGAGCCGCCTTTGCCGTCTTTTTGCCTTTGGCCTTCTTTAACCCTTCTACATATTTTTCAAGCGAGTTATTGCCGACCGATTCACGCGAGAATAGATAGTAAAGCTTTCGAAAGGCCTCTTCGTCGCCAAACTCGGTGTAATGAAACTTCTCAAGAATACCGCTTAACGATCTTTCGACCGTCGGTTTGTACCGCGAATCAAGGACGATGAACTGCTCGAAATCCGTCAAGACCGCTAGCGGCGTATTCGAGTTCCACCCGTAACGCATCGCCTGAAAGCAGTCGTACTGATTCTCAAGCTGGCGCGACGGTTTCTTTGCCTCGGCCATAAAGCGGGCCTGAAGAAAATTCGGCGCCGTATAGAATGCATAGTCGGCACGCTTGCCGCGATCCCCCACCATTACCGATTTCTCGATCTTTACTTCTCGTTCGTATGGATTCGGATGCTCCTGGTGATAAATGTCCCACCCCAACGCCAGCCAAAATTTATCGAGGAAGTCCTGCCTCACCTCAGCTTCTTGATATTTCGACGAAAGATAGGCGGCCTCGTTCTCGCCAAACCGAGTCGCGAGCGCCGTTATATCAGCAAAAGATTCTTCAAATCTCTTTGGTATGGCCATGGGAAACAGGGGTCGGAGTCGAATCCTGCACGATTATAACCTAGAGATAGCAAAATCGGGAATCACCCGGCCTTTTGTTTGTTCGCACTACGCCGGATTCCGCTCACCTTGCTCCCCGGCCGATCATGACGGTTTCGGCGAGGTCTAGTTCGAGGACGCCGTCTGGTTGGATGCGGGGTGAGACGAACAGCCTTGTCTTGTCGAACTTCAGGTCGAAGTGATGGCAGAACGGGGCGGCGTTTATCCGGCGGTAGGTGCCCTTTAGCTGGGTTTTGATCAGAAACGCATTTGGGGCGTCGCGCCGAATCGCCTTGATGCCTATCCGGTTGAACATCTGATCGAACATCAACTCCACCGCCGTTGGATCGCCAAGTGCCTCGTACGCCTGGCGGTTCATCATGATCACGTTGCGGTTGTTTATCGTCACGCGCATCTTGCCGACACGCGAATCGTTTGCTCTTCCGTTAAATTTGGTCCAATAACGTATCATTTTCCACACCTCGAGCGGAAAGACTGTATCATTGATAAGACAGAAATGCAAGTGCGGTGCGGGAATTATCGTTGTGGCCGGCTCCAGCGATAATGAGAATGAGGTGACATTCTTATCGATGACGACGATGACAACTGTGTCACTGTGTCAAAACGCTCCGTCCTTTTCCTGGCAGAAGCCGCCAAAAATAAGACGGGGACGCTTTGATAAACGTCCCGATCTTCCGATCGTGATTTCAACCAGCCTTAGGATCGGCCGTCCATTTCGGTCACAGCCTGCGGGGTCAGGTTTAGGATATTCTCACCTGTTCGGATCGTTACCGGGTTGCTCCATAGCGCAAATCCGTGGCCGGTTTTTGTTATGCCGAATAGATAATAGCTGTCCGGTAAGATCCCTGACATCTGTGCTTTTGGACGGTAAAGGCAAAGATGATGTGGTTTTGAACCCGAACTTCTTATTCCATCTGTTCTTGAGCTTCACAAACCGTTTATCGAGCATAAAGCTCTTATCTTTCTGCAACCGTTATCTTTCGCACACAAAGGATCTCTGTCTAACGGATCGATCACTTTTACCGAAACGCAATGAGGTCAAAGATGTGAATAAACTTGACAGATGTACACTCAACCTTTATAGTCAGCTAAGGCTCAGGTAATTATACGTACTTATAGGCGAGCGGATTAGGAATTTCAGTTAATTGGAGAAAAGCGAATGAGCAAAATTATCGGTATCGATCTGGGGACGACGAATTCGGTGGTTGCGGTGATGGAAGGCGGCGAGCCGGTGGTCATCACAAACAGCGAGGGCGGACGGACAACTCCTTCGGTTGTAGCATTTACAAAGGACGGAAACAGGCTGGTCGGGCAGGTCGCAAAGCGTCAGGCCGTGACCAACCCGGAGAATACTCTTTATTCGATCAAGCGTTTTATGGGACGCAAGTTCGATGAGGTGGGCGACGAGATCAAACAAGTCCCTTATAAGGTGGAAAAGGCCTCGAATGGCGATGTCCGCATTACGGTCGATGGCAAGCAGTACAGCCCGCCGGAGATCGCGGCGATGGTGCTGCAAAAGTTGAAGCAGTCGGCTGAAGACTACCTCGGCTCAAAGGTCGAAAAGGCCGTAATCACAGTGCCTGCCTACTTTAACGACGCACAGCGTCAGGCGACGAAGGATGCGGGCAAGGTCGCGGGACTGGAAGTTCTGCGTATTGTGAACGAACCGACGGCGGCCGCGTTGGCCTACGGTTTGGACAAGAAAAAGGACGAGGTCATCGCGGTGTTCGACTTCGGCGGCGGTACGTTCGATATCTCGGTTCTCGAGGTCGGCGAAGGCGTGGTCGAGGTCAAATCGACCAACGGCGACACGCACCTCGGCGGTGACGATGTGGACGAAATTCTCGTCGGCTGGATCATCGATGAATTCAAGAAAGACCAGGGAATCGATCTTCATAACGACAAAATGGCCCTTCAAAGGCTGAAAGAGTCGGCCGAAAAGGCGAAGGTCGAGTTGTCGAGCGCGATGGAAACCGAGATCAACCTGCCGTTCATCACGGCGGATGCTTCGGGGCCGAAGCACCTTGTGATGAAACTCACGCGTGCCAAGTTCGAAGCGCTTGTCGAGCCGATTCTCAAACGCTTGATGCCGCCGGTCGAACAGGCCATCAAGGACGCCGGGCTCGAACCGAAAGATATTGAAGAGATCGTCTTGGTAGGTGGATCGACCCGCATCCCGAAGGTCCAGGAAATGGTCAAGGGCTTTTTCGGGAAAGAGCCGAACAAATCGGTAAACCCGGATGAGGTCGTGGCGCTCGGTGCCGCGGTTCAGGCTGGTGTTTTGGGCGGTGAAAAGACCGACATTCTTCTTCTCGACGTAACGCCTTTGAGCCTTGGAATCGAAACTCTGGGCGGAGTGACCACGCCGATGATCGCCCGCAACACGACCATCCCGACGCGTAAGAGCGAGATTTTCTCGACCGCATCGGACAATCAAACGTCGGTTGAGGTCCACGTGCTCCAGGGCGAACGTCCGCTTGCGACGGACAATAAGACGCTCGGCAAATTTCACCTTGTCGGCATTCCGCCCGCACCGCGCGGCGTCCCGCAGGTTGAAGTCACGTTCGACATCGACGCAAACGGCATCGTGAACGTCTCGGCGAAGGACGTAGGCACCGGCCGCGAGCAGAAGATCACCATCACGGCCTCGTCAGGTTTATCGAAGGACGAGATCGATAAGATGATGAAGGACGCCGAGTCGCACGCTGGTGAAGACGAGAAAAAGAAAGCCGAGATCGAAGCTAGAAATCGCTTAGACGGTTTGGTTTACAGTGTCGAGAAAACTTTTTCCGAAAACAAGGAAAAAGTCGACGCGGCCGCGGCAGGCGAGATCGAAAGCGCGATCGCCGATTCGAAAACGGCGCTTGCCGGGTCCGATCCGGATGCGATGAACAATGCGTTCGAGCGGCTTCAGACAGCTTCGCACAAATTGGCGGAAGCGATCTATAACCAGACGGCGAACGCTCCAGCGGGCGAGGCCGAACCATCCGAACAGGCGTCGTCGGCAACGGCGGGAGCTGACGGTGATTCATCATCGGCGACTGACGGAGATGTCATCGACGCCGAGTATGTCGATGTTGAAGACGAGAAGAAATAGTCGTCCGTGATATAAAGAAATGGGCGGCGGGGAGAAATTCGTCGCCCATTTTGTGATTATGACTGTTCAAATTGACGTAGATGAAAAGCTTTTGAACGAAGTGCATAAGGCTATCGCTGAGTTAAACGAGTCGAAGGCCGATGCGTATCGGGAAGCGTTTGAGGATCTTGTTCGCAAGAAAAGACGTGAGGCCGAGGTTTCCCACCGCTATGCGGAAGCGTACGGCAAAAATCCAGTACAGCCCGACGAATTCGATGTCGAGGAAGACCAACTCGAAGAGGTCTGGAAGGACTTATGAAACGTGGCGATGTCTTACTGCATAAGTTCAAGGAACCCGACAAACGACGACCAGTTCTGATAATCACTCGAGATGAAGCGATTGATAAATCGAACGCCGTCACCGTCATACCAACTACCACGACCATAAGAGATGTCGAATCA
>JABFSB010000200.1 GCA_013140875.1 Acidobacteriota bacterium | reverse complement strand
GGCGTCTTCGTCTTCATTCAACTTGTTGTAGGTGAGGCCCAGATAAAAATGCGCCACGTCGTCTTTTTTGTCTTTGGCGATCAGTTTTTTGTAGGCCGACGCGGCGCTCTCGAACGCCTTTACAGAATTCTTCTTTTTTTCAGCCGGATTTTTCGATCGCGGCCCCGGTGTCGGCGTTTCCGCAACCTGATCGACCGATTGGTCCTCGGACTCGACCAGATCATACGCCACGCCGAGCTTAAAATAGGCTTCGGCGAGGTCGGGGTCCAGCTTTACAGCTTGAAGCAGGACATCGATGGCCTTTTCAGTCTCGCCCGCGTCAAACAAGCGGCTGCCGGCGGCAAGCGCATCAGCCGCCGAAACGAATTCGGTCGGTATCTCCGCGATCGGCATGTTTTCATAGTCGCGTTCCCCGACCTGCACGGCATTTCCGTCGGGCGGCGGAGCGTCACTCGAACACGCCGCAAACAAAAACACGACCGAAAATATCATGAATGAAAGGATGACCCTTTTCATAAAAAGCAATACGAAGCCTCTTGCAAATCAAATTATCCGGGAGGGAAAACGAACGGCCGTCCTGCCAGCAAATGCACGTGAAGATGAAATACCGTTTGACCTCCGTCACTATTGGTATTTATTACGATGCGATAGCCATCGTCGGCAAAACCCTTGTCGCGGGCTATGTTTGCCGCCGTCAGCATCATGTGCCCAAGCGTAGCTTTATGACCGGCCTCCGCCTTGTCCAGCGAATCGAAATGCTCTCTGGGTATCAGCAAAAGGTGCGTCGGCGCTTGTGGGGTGATGTCATTGAATGCAATGCAGACATCATCCTCGTAAACCCGCTCCGCCGGAATCTCGCCCGCGGCTATTTTGCAGAAGATACAGCCCTGTTCACTCATAAAAATAGCGCTCTAAAATCCTGTCTTTGTGGACTCTGTGTCTCCCCCTTCGTGTCCTTTGTGATAAAAAGATTTTCTGACACAAAGAACTCAAAAGAAGACGCAAAGGTCATAAAGAAGAAACTTATTATCCCGCATCCGCGCTCGAAGCCGTGCTTTCCGTAATGCGCTCGATATTGGCCCCGAGCGATCTAAGCTTTCTGACGATGCTCTCATAGCCACGGTCGATATGATAAACACGGTCGATCATGGTTTCACCGTCCGCACACAAGGCCGCAAGAACAAGAGATGCAGATGCACGCAGGTCGGATGCCAGGATCCTTGCTCCCGCCAGCTGTGTTTTTCCATGAACTGTCGCCTCGTTCCCCGAAATCGCTATGTTTGCACCCATTCGGATAAGCTCCGATGCGTGCATAAACCGGTTCTCAAAGATCGTTTCCTTGATTACCGAATCACCTTCGGCCTGCGTCATCAGTGCCATGTACTGTGCCTGCATATCGGTCGGAAAAAGCGGATGCGGCTCGGTAATAACGTCTTTCGCCTTCAGGCCGCCGGCAGAACGTTTTACCGACAGCGTACTGGGATTTAGTTCTTCGATATCGACTCCGGCTTCCCCAAGCTTTTCTATCACGGCCCGGAGATGATCGGGGTTGCAGCGAGCGATCTCGATCTCGCCGCCCGTTATTGCGGCCGCTACGATAAACGTACCTGTCTCGATCCGATCAGGGATTATCGTATGTTCGGCCGCCCCAAGCGCCTCGACGCCCTCGATCTCAAGAGTGTCGGTCCCGGCACCCTTAATGCGTGCCCCCATGCGGTTCATCAGCTCGGCCAGGTCTTCGATCTCGGGCTCGCACGCGGCATTCTTTATAACGGTCTTTCCATCGGCGAGCGAGGCCGCCATCATTACGTTTTCGGTCCCGGTGACGGTTACCTTTTCAAATTCGATATCGGTGCCGACCAGCCGGCCGTTCGGTGCACGGGCGACGACATCGCCCGATTCAAGTTCAACCGTTGCTCCGAGCTTTTCAAATGCCTTGAGATGCAGATCGATCGGCCGCGTACCGATGGCGCAGCCGCCGGGCAAACTTACGCGTGCCTGGCCAAATCGGGCCAGCAGCGGCCCAAGGGCCAAAACGCTGGCACGCATGGTCTTTACAAGCTCATACGGTGCCTGAAAAGTTTCGATGTTCTTTGCCGTGATCTTGTGCGTCCGAAGCTCCGGCGTCAAGACCGTCGCGCCCAGGTCTTCAAGAAGTCGCCGCTGCGTGATCAGGTCTTTTACGTAGGGAACATTGTGCAGCGTGACCGTTTCAGCCGTCAAAAGGGCCGCGGCGAGACACGGCAGAGCGGAGTTTTTTGCGCCGCTTATTTCGACCTTGCCATTCAGGGCCTTGCCGCCTTGAATCAAAAACTTATCCATAACGAATTCCGGTAACTATGTTCAATATTTCTTATGAGCAAGCCGAAAGATTACCACATTCAGGCAGGTGAATCGATCACTCGGATGCGGAAACCGCCGCCATCCCGCTTGACGATTTCTCCAGAATTCGTTTGATCTGCCCGAGGTGTCGGGCCTGATGCCCGCCGGCAAGAACGAGCCATTCAAGGGCCGAAAGATCACCGAAAAAAGGGTGAGGAAATTTGTTTGCGTTGCCGTCGAATTTCTCGAAAAGCGGCTGAAGGTCTTGAAACGCCTTTTGATTTTGCTCCAGCACGGCCAGCGATTCCGCAATCGTTCGTTCGCCGGTAGGCCGCACCATTTCCGGCGCTTCAAGCTTGGCATTGCCTGCCTCGGCCGCTTTTGCCGCGAAATTCGAAAGGTCAATCGAACCATCCGATAGTTTTCCGTCCGCTTCGGCCTTACCGAGCAGCTTTGCACAGATGCGGGACATGCCGCCGTCCACGATCGACACGTGCTCAACGATCTGCGCGATCGACCATTTCTCGTCCTCGGCCGGCTTTGAGGTTTGCTCGTCGATCAACGTCGAAACAACGGAGATCAGCTTATTTCGTATCGCCTCGTTCGCCTCGTATATGTCAGAGATCGTCTGATATTGCATATAAAGTTCCTCAAAAAACTAACCACTAACCCACTGGTCACTATCCACTGAAGAAAAAGTTTCGGTAAATAGTCAATCACTACTCGACCAACAGATTATCGGCCCACCACCGACGGTTGAGGCGTCAGGAACAGCCTGTGCCAGCGGGGAAAGCTCATGACGCTGTCGGCCTCGTTCCTCATTCGCTTTACGAATGCGGTTTGAAAATAAAGCTGCTCTTCGCTCGGCCAATTCAACGAGATTATAGGATTAAATGATACCAGCGTATTCGCGTCGGGCAGAGCGTTCGGCGGCAAACTCGGAGCCGGAACCGCGTTGGCATTGCCCTTATTAACATTCAAAGCCGAATTCGCGTTGACGTTAGCGTCGGCATTCGCATCGAGCTTCGCCTGCTGTTCGCGGTCATAGGCCTGTGATGAGATCAGCAAACTGTTTCTCAACGGTATCGCAGCTTGTGTCGGTACATCGCCCCGTGAATCGTATACGCGGACCTGATCGCCAAAACCGCAGGCTATTTTAGCCGAATCGGGCGACCAAACCGGCTGGACCGCCGTTAAACCGTCATCCAGCCGCCGTTCCCGCCCCGTTTTTTCGATTACTCGCGGCCGGCCGATCGGCACATATTGCTCCTTCTTCTCGTTCGCCTGGAATTCAAGATACTGCCATTCGCGGCCTGTCGCGGCAAGAGCGGCAAGCATAGAGCTGTCCGGTGACCAAACATAGTAGAAATAGATCAACCCTTCGTTTTGTGTCAGCGGTTTAATTGTGTCGCCGTCGGCGTTGCAAATATAGATCTGCTCGGTGCGAAACGTAAGCACGTTTGCGGGAGGGATAGGCGTCGGAGGCGCGGGAGGCAGGTCGGAGTTGGCGTTTGCTTCCGGATCGACATTTTCGCCGACATTCGCATTCGAGTTTGAGTTCGAGTCTCCTGAGGGCGAGGTCTTCTTTACGGGTTCCGTGCCATTCGGCGTCGGAATCGCGGAAAAACCTCGGGTCATCGCAACAAACGCTACCGTCGATGAATCCGGTGACCAAACTATGGTATCGGGAAAATGGACGGCCATAGCGTCCGGCGTGATCTTGCGAAGAAGCGCTCCTTCGTTGGAATACATGTCCAATCGAAACTCCGATTGAGTATCGGACGGCATATGATAAACGGCCATGATGCGTTTTCCGTCCGGTGACACAATGGTTTTGTCTAATAGCTCCTGAGGCCGTTTTTGGTCAAAATCCGACTGCACTGCGGCATTTCGTTCATCGCCGCCCGTCCGCCGCACGTCATTAGGTGCCGGGACGTCGGCTTCATATCTATAGTTCAGCCGAACCGCCGGCACATCTTTCAAACTCGTAACCACAGGCCCGGACGGCGGCTCGGCCGGGCGGGTGCAGCCGGACAGGATCGATCCGGTGAAAAGAAGCGCAAAAATACCTCGCGAAGCTTTATGAAACATTGTTGACCTAAAATCCCTACAGCTCGGCGTTCAGATAGCCCTGATACAGTTTGCGTTGCTCGGCGGTCGGATTATCCAGTGGTGCAAATCCGTAATCCTTTCTAAGATTTCCGCCGAGCGTGAACACGACATCCCGAAGCTTGTCGAAACGGAAGATCGTCAACTTAACCTTGTCGGCCGGTTTCTTATCACTTAGGTAAGACTGCAGGAAAGCCTGGCTTGCGCGGTAGCCATCGACCGCGACGATCTGGTCGCCGCTGTTCAAGCCCTGTTCGTAAGCCGGAGTGTCCGCCGCGACGGCCCTGATCGTCAGCTTGCCGGCTTCCTCCGTCAGATCGGCACCGATGTAGGCCCGTCCTTTGTTCGGCTCAGTAACATTAGTTTTAATGCCGATGCCGTTCATGATCGAATCGTAATCGATCTCTGCCTCGCCGCGAACATACTTAGTGAAAAAATCGTCCAGGCTCTTGCCGGCCATCATCTCGGCGGCTTTCTGAAGGTCCTCGGGCGTATAGTTCTTTCCCTTTTTGAAATGCTCGTTATAAAGGAAACGCAGCACGTCGTCCATGGATTTTGCCCCGCCGGAAGCCGTGCGGATCGTAATGTCGAGCATCATGCCGACCACGTCGCCTTTATCGTAATAAGATATTTGGTTATTCACCGAGTTCTCGTCCTGGCGATAATACTTGATCCACGCGTCCATGCTCGCCTCTTCGAGGCTTGTTTCGAATCGGCCCGGCCGGGCTTGAAGCTGCTCGATCATCGAGGCTTTGCCGTCCAGAAACTCCTTATCGGAAATAATTCCTGCACGCCTTAATAAAAGACTTTCGTAGTAGGAGGTCACGCCCTCGGCGACCCACAACAGCTTGGTATAATTTTCGTTTTCGTAATCGAATGGGCCAAGTGCGTCGGGACGGATGCGCTTTACATTCCACAAATGGAAATACTCGTGAGCAACGAGGTTCAGAAAGCCGTTGTAGCGCGACTGCGGCTTGAACCCGAAACGGCTCCACTGAAGGGCGGTCGAATTCAGATGCTCAAGGCCGCCGCCGCCACGCAGGTTTACGATAAACGTGTAATCCGTATACGGGAGTTCGCCGAAAATCTTATAACCCTCTTCCGCTATTTTCGCGACGTCCTTTGCCATCTGCCGCAGGTCGTAATTGCCTTCGCCCGACATCACGATGCGGTGAGGCTTGCCCTGAACGTTGAACGCGATCTCGTTGAAATCGCTCACTTCGAACGGCGAGTCATAAAGTACATCGAAATTCTCGGCCCGGAACGCGTTAGTTTGTCCAGCGACCTTCGGCAGGCCGGTCGCGATCTTCCACTTGCCGTAAGGACGAACCGCGACGGTTGAAGGCGCTTTTAACTGGTCCTTTGGAAACAAAAGCAAAGCGCCGTTGTTCCAAAACGCGTGTTCGTCATTCAACTCGTTTGTCCTGACGGTCAGCTCGTTCGAATAAACGCGGTAGCTGACCACTATTTCACCCGCGCCTTTGCTATCGACCGTCCAGGTGTTCTTATTTATCTTTCGCCAGCCGAGAGCCTGACCCGAGGCCGACTTGGCGGAGAAATCCTGCAAATGCCGGGCGTATTCGCGGACCAGATAGCTGCCCGGAGTCCAAACCGGCATCTTTAGATCGACGCTCTGCGGGCCCGCCGGCCACTTGAGCCGCATTTCGACCTCAAGTAAATGCGTGGCCGGTTTTGACATCGTGACCGTATAAGCGATCTCGGGCGTTGCGGCGCGGGTCTGTTCAGCCCGCGTTTTCGGCTCTTTGGCCGGTTTCGGCCGTGCCTGTGGTTCCTGATACATAAAAAGAATGGTGGCGATGGTGAGCAAGGAAAAAACTGCTCGATTAAGAATTATAGGCATTCTCGTTTACAAACTCCGTTCGGGGGCTATGAGGTTTAACTGGCTAATATCTTACTATATAAGGTTAGTTTGGCCACTTGGGGCATTAGGAAAATAAAAGATGGAACCTGCACCCGGACAAAACCCGGCCGCCGACCCCGGCGATCGTTTTTTGACGACTCCGTTGATGATCGTTTTTTTGATCGTCTTCATAGACCTGATCGGCTTTGGGATGATAATCCCCGTCCTGCCGCTTTTTGCACAGAAAGAGCCATTTCTGGCAACGCCGCTTGAGCTCGGCTTTGTCCAATCTATTTATTCGTGGATGCAGTTCGTCTTTTCACCGCTGCTAGGCAGTCTTTCGGACCGGTACGGGCGGCGGCCGATACTTTTTATCAGCATGTTGGGGTCGGCTGTCGGCTATATGATCATCGGGCTGGCCGCGACCCTTTTGCTGATATTTATCGGGCGGATTGTCAGTGGAATCACCGGCGGCAATATTTCAGCCGCCCAGGCGTATATCGCCGACGTCACGTCGAAAGAAAACCGGGCAAAGGGAATGGGACTTTTCGGTGCCGCGTTTGGCTTAGGATTTATTGCCGGTCCGGCCCTGGGCGGGATCCTCAGCAAATTCAGCATCCACCTGCCGTTCTATTTTGCCGCGGGACTATCCCTTACAAGTGCCGCGGCGGTTTATTTTCTGCTGCCCGAATCGCTGATTCTCGGAACCGTTAAAGTAAAGAGCAAATCGGGCATAGCGTCGATTATTGAACCGTTTCGCGAACGCTCATTCGCCTTGATAAATATCGTTTACTTCCTGCTGGTAACCTCGTTTTCGATAATGACTTATGCCTTCGTTCTATATACTGCGTACCGGTTCGGCTACAACGCGGAACAGAACGGGTATTTGTTCGCGTTTGTCGGAATTATCGCGGTTATCGGTCAGGGCGTTTTGTTCGGCAGGCTGGCGAAACGATTCGGTGAAACGCGGCTCGCGGCTTTTGGGTGTTTGTTGATGGCAGCAAGCTTATTCCTGATTCCCCTGATCGGGCCCCTGTCGGGTGGATTGGCGGCGCTCCTCGGGGTCTGTGTCCTGCTTTCTTTCGGAAACGCGTTGGGTTCGCCCTCTTTGACCAGCCTTGTGTCAAAGGTCGCGCATGACGACGATCAGGGAAGCTCGCTTGGGATAATGCAGGCCGGCGCCAGCCTTGCACGCGCGGTCGGCCCGATGATCGGCGGATTTCTTTTGAACAACGCCGTCAACCAGGTAGATGAGCACACGCTTTACCGAACATTCTGGACGGCTTCGGCCATAATGCTGGTCGCGATGATAGTAGCTATTTATTTTATGGGGACCTTTAGAAGGGAAGTGCGGCTTTAGCTGACCGCTCGTTGTCGTTGTTTGAACGCGGCCGGAAAGACCAGCTTGAACGTGGTGCCGGAACCGTTCTCGCTTCGGGCCTCAATCGTGCCGGCGTGTTCCTGGACGATTCCGTACGTTACGGCCAGGCCCAAACCGGTGCCGTTGCCGACGCCTTTTGTCGTAAAGAACGGGTCGAATATCTTGCCGAGATTTTCGGCCGGAATGCCTTCACCTGTGTCGACCACCTCGATGGCAACCTCGTCACTATCGCTCGCCGTGGCAAGCGTTATAGTGCCGCCATCGTAGATTGCGTCACGGGCGTTGAGCACAAGGTTCGTAAACACCTACTGAAGCTTGCCGCTGTTTCCGAAAACCCTGGGCGGAACCTCGGCGTAATTTTTGACCACCGAAACGTTCGATTTTCGCAATTGCGGTTCAAGCAATTGGAGCGTGTCGTCAAGCAGTTTATTGATGTCGACTTCGCTCGATTCGATCGCGTTTCCGGTCCTTGAAAAGTTGAGCAGGTTGCCGACGATGTTGGATGCACGATCCGTCTGACGCTGCATTTTCTGCAAAAGGGCGTGCTTCGGATCAGTCTCCGGGATCATGCCTAGCAGCATTTGCGTGTAACTTGAAACGCCCGTCAGCGGCGTGTTTACTTCGTGAGCGACACCAGCGGCCAGAAGGCCAATGCTTGAAAGTTTTTCGCTTTGCTGCAGAGTCTCTTCCAGCTTCACGCGGGACGAAACATTTTCAAGAACGACGATAGCGCCGGTCTGGGCGTTCGAAACCGAACGCAATGGGGCGACCGCGACGTTAAGTATCAGCGAGCGGCCTTTGCTATCGGAAGTGTGCAGCTTGTACGCATTCCTGATCTCGGTCAAATGCCAGCGCGATTTGCCGAGGATGTTATTGATATTGGCCGCGAAGGCCTGGTCGAACACTTCTTCAACCGGTTTACCGATGGCCTGTTCTCGGTTCAGGTCCATCATATCTTCAAAGGTCGTGTTGCAGCGTATGATCTCGCCCGCTTCATTGACGGCCAGCAGACCGACGTTTACCGATTCGACGATCGATTCGTTGAATTCCTTCAACAGGGCGAGTTCTTCAGTGTGGGCACGTTGTTCCTGATAAAGCTTGCTGTTCTCGATGGCGACTGCAATGTAGCCGGAAACCGTGCGGAGAATTTCAAGGTCCTCGGACGAAAGAAGCGAACCGTCCCGTCCGCGGCCAAGGCCGATGACGGCGACCATTTTTGCACGCACTACGCAGGGGACGAAGTAGTGCAGTTCCTGTCGCGTAGGAATTCGCCCGTTGCCGTTCGATTCGGCCGGGTCCGATTCATGTATTTCGAACTCGTCCGCCCGGACAATGCCGCGATCCGCCGATTTCTCGCGGATCATTTGCTTGAAATCCGACGGGATGTTGAACGCTTCGCTCAAACCGGCGGACTTTGCTATGCGATAGCCGCCCGCCGCCCGCAAATCCTCGACAAAGATCGCCACCTTTTCAACATCAAGGACTTCTTTCAACCTTTCGCTCAGGGATTCGAGAAGCGGCTCAAGAGCTGTCGTTGCAGAAAGAGTACGGCCGAAATCGAGAAGGCCTTGACGAAGATCGTATCGGGTTCCGTAAAAGAATCGGTCGGCCCTTTCCTGGAGGAAGTTCTTCAGCGGCTCGCTCAGCATCACGATCGCGGCCATCGCAACTATCGCGATCAACGCCCGCAGCGTTATTTCGGTCCGCGAAAGGTCCTCGCCGATTGCAAGGAAAACCAGTCCCAACGCTACCGCCCCGATCATCATCGCGATCGCGACCGTCGTCATTGCATAAACCAGCGCCCGTCGGACGACCACATCGACGTCCATCAGACGATATCGCACGACCGAATGGCCAAAACTTAAAGGGATCAACGCCAGCGGCAGAGTGGTGAGCGCGGTCGTTAACGTATCGTCCGGCAGGTAAACAAACCGTCTTGCGATTTGAAACCCGAGGATCGGAATCACCGATGCGATCGTGCCCCACATTGCCCATTTGAGCCGTTGCCGGACGATCGTTTGCTTACTGTTGAGAAAGCGCCATATCAGGACCACTGCGCCGGCCGTTATCCCGGCAACAAAATGGCCGAGCAGCACCATATTCAGTACCCCGAAAACATTGTAACGCCCGACGAAATCACGCACGCCGCCGGCAATCGATTCCGCCGGAATTAGCGAGCCGAGTGAAAAGAAAAGAAGGGACAAAGTGATCGCGGCTGCCGGAACATAAAGTATCAGCGTTTTCCAGCGGGCCGAATGAAACACCTCACTCCGCACCGGGTAGCGCAAACAGAAATGCAGGAAAAGAGGGGCGAAGAAGGCGAACGCGATGTCGTCCAGCAAGTTGACGGCAAGGTCGAAATCCTGGCCTGTGTTGACCGTTCGATAGACGTGAAATACGAACGCCGCGAGACAGATGGTCGCAAAATGCAGCACGAACGGCGACCGGCTGCCTTGTTTGAACAGGACAAAAATTCCCACACCGAGCCAGATCAGGCCGACGATTGTCAGAAAAATGATCGACGCCGTCCATCTCGGAAGGGTGTCGATATTTTTGAGATCGGCGTAGTAAAAATTATTCAAGAACGAGTAGGAAGGCTTTTGATAAAAATAGGTGAGACTGCCGCCGACGCCTGCCGAAGCAAGATACATCGGAACGTCGTTGACCGAAGCGACCTCGTCAAAGCTTTCGCCATCGAGGCTGATGCTGATGAGCTTGTCGCCGACCGAAATGCCCTGACGAGCTGCCGCGAATCCGCCTAACACCTTTTCGGCATAAATCCCGTCAGCCTTTTGGACCCACAAAACTCCGTCGGTCGGAGCAAGTTCGCCGGTCGCCCGCTGAAGTAGATTTAAGGCTCCGCCCGCAACGAACAAAACCGTCACGACCAACCATATCAAACTCCAGCTTGTGAGCACCTTAACTTTCATCGAATCCGGGCAAACTAACCCGAAAAAGCTGACGCAATCTCTGTTCCAAGTCGCGACGTTTCAGTGCCTGTAAATATCGATGCGATAGATACTTGCGCAAAGCATACGTTCGACATTGTGACAAAGAGTGAACCGGTCTAAATATTCAGATTTTCGCTCTACAATCCGAGAATTTGGAGAACGTAGAAATCCGCTTAACCGAAGTAAATATCGGACTTTTAAACGATTTCCAATTGATCGAGAGCAGAAGGGTGAAATCTTAGAACCTGACCAGAATGCCGCCGCGAAGCGCCCGACGCTGGGACGTAAGCCTTAATGAGCTTTCATCACCCGCCACGCCGGTCGTAAACCCGAACAGGTTGCGGGCGTCGACCACCGCTTCGGCGTGGAAGGGCAGGCCAAGTGTCGGAAGATTCTGGGTAACAAGTATGCTTAGGCTGGGATCGTATATCGCCAGGCGGCCCTGGAACGGATCGATCGCAAATACGGTGGCCTGCGGCGAGAGGCGAAATACGGTCTTGACGCTCGTGCCGGTTCTCAGATCGGCTTCGAATTGGCCGAAGAACGTCTGAAAAACGTCATTCTGAAACATTTCCGCCGGCTTGGAAATACCCTCGCCGGACAGCTTTTGTCCCATTCCAAAACTGTACCCGGCGGCCGCGCTGAACTTTCCATTGATCCGGCGGTGGTAAACCAGCCTCAACCCACGAGCTCCGCCTTGCTGATTGGCCGTAATTTCCTGGAACCTAGCGGTATCAAGCGTGTCAAAGGGCATCTTGGCCAGCCCGACGCCGCGTGACAAGGTCGTATCGAAAAAGACATTGGCCTCGACGCTCGACTTGTTATCCAGTACCCGCTCGATCCCGAACTCGAACCGGCGACTCTTATTCATCAGCGGCTTGCCGTTGTCAATGACAATGTCTTGCATCGCAACCGGTTCGCGGAAAAGGACTTGGGCGTTTTCCAGTTCGACCGCTTTCGACCATGTCCGATTTTCTGTATTTGTCGTATAGGCGGTTCGGAATCGCGTCTTGGAATCGATATCGAATTGCAGCCCGAGGCGGGGACTGATGGCAAAATCGTCTCCCGAACCGACAAAACGGGAATAATCGACGCCGAATACCAGAATGACGCCTTCCCTGACCTTCCATTCGTCCGTCGCCTGAAACGAGATCTGCGGTAAGGTTTTTTCGCCATTTTCAAAGCCGAAAGAGCCGAGGTTAGCAAAAGATCCCGTTACGTTAACCTGATGCAGATCGTTCGGACGGACCTTAAACTGTGTTTCAAGTCGCTGCGGGGCCCGCTTTCCGATTCCCGTCTGGCCCGCAATTATCACCTCCGCATTATCCGCAAGCGGAAGAAGCGTGGCGGCGTTGACGCCCGTGTAGAAACCGCCGTCGGAGCCAGCCGCAAAATAAGTCTCGACGACCGTTTGCGAATCCCGCGAACCTTTTTCTTCGGGAACCGCGTCTGCTTCCGTATCGAGCGTTACCTCAACATTGTTCGCAACCGCGTCGGGTGGGGTCGTGCCTTCAACATTTTGGTAGATGCTGCGGCCGACCTGAGCGGCACGAATTGCCCATTTCGGATTATTGCGGTCGAGGCGTTTTTCCGGCAGCGTGTTGCCGCCGCCCGCACGCTCGAGTTTGAAGCCGTAATTCAGCTGGGAAGCCCGGCCCACTTCGATCTCGCTAACCGTGATGGGGTTAAAGCCCTCGGCAACGGCAAGCACCGTGTATGTGCCGGGAATTATACGGGCAAGAAAGCTGCCGTCAGAGGCCGACCGCACTTGTTTGAGCAGTTTCGAAGTTCCGACACGAAATATCGCGACCGTCGCGTCTGCTATGGGGCCGCCCGCCTGATCGCGGACGATTCCCTTAATTACACCCAGATTCGAATTGACACTCGCAACCGGCGCCGGCAAAGGTACCGACGCAAAAATACTCGGCGCCACGGCTGCAAAAATGAGCAGCGAGACGAACGAAGTTTTTCTTATTGTTACGGCGGTCATTCGAGAAATTTGATTTTGAGCGCGTGCGTCGAAAAAGTCCAGGCTAAATGCTAATTCGAACAACTCCCCTATTTTGCTGATAATGTGCAACGCTTGTCAAGCACTTAGTGGAGCCTTGCCTTGGCTGTTTCGATGCCTCGAACTTGACAAAGTTTGCCCTTCGGCTAGAATTAAATCTCGCTTATGGCAGGCAGATTTGGGCCTGCTAAAGCAACCGGAGACGTGGCTGAGCGGCTGAAAGCGGCGGTTTGCTAAATCGTTGTAGTTCAAAAGACTACCACAGGTTCGAATCCTGTCGTCTCCGCCATTTGAAATTACAAATTCGAAATTTCAAATTTTCGATCTCGGGAAAGCTATCAGTCGCAAGATTTGGTAGCTTTTCGTGTTTTTTGGCTATATGCGAAGGACGATAATTATATACGGCATTGCAATGGCTGTTCTTGTCAGCTTGCTCAAGCTGGTCGAATATAAATATCTGATCCGCGATATCCCGCTCGAGTTTTACATCGGCGTTATTGCTCTTTTATTTACCGCTCTTGGAATATGGGCCGGGTTGCGGCTGACTCGCGGCACCGTCATCGACCGCTCGGACCCGTTTAAGATCGACGAGGTCAATTTGCAAAAATCAGGCATCAGTAAGCGTGAATACGAGGTGCTCGAATTGATCTCCTGCGGCCACTCCAATCAGGAAATAGCCGACAAACTCTTTGTCTCGACAAGCACGGTCAAGACCCATGTTTCCAATCTACTGGCCAAGCTCGATGCCGGCCGTCGCACTCAGGCAATAGCGCGGGCCAAAACCTTACGCATAATTCCTTAATACTTTTGGCTGATTTAGACGACAATAGGCAATTCATACTTTCGACTGATGCGCGGCGGGACGAATGCATGTAAATTCCTCGCAAGTTTAGGAGGAAAACAATGACTAGAATAGTTCTCATTTTTGGTTTGATCTCGGGCGTTATCGTCGCGGCACTGATGTGGCTGATGCTCGCGATGATGAAATTGGGTTTTACATCGCACAGCCTGGTTCTGGGTTACGCGACGATGATCATCGCGCTCTCCCTTGTTTTTTTCGGGATCAAATCGTACCGCGACAATAACGGCGGCAGGATCACATTCTTAAAAGGCCTGCAAGTCGGCATTCTTATCAGTCTGATCTCGGCGGTGTGCTATGGCATCAGTTGGGAGGCGTACTATCGCACCGGCGGCTCGGATTTTATGCAGCAGTATACTGCCCAGTATGTCGATGAAATGCGGACGAAGGGTGCGTCCGACGCCGAGATCGCCGAGACGCAAAACAGATGGACGAATTTGGCGAGCTATACAAAAATTTCTTTGTGCGGTTTGGAATGACGCTGATGGAGATTCTGCCGGTCGGGATTATCGTAACCCTGATCAGCGCGGGCCTGCTTCGGAAAAAAGAGGTTTTGGCTCAGTGACCGAACTTCATCCAGCCCTGACCACGATGCTATGATTAAATTGGCTATTCCGATTTGACGAATCGGGATAGCCTTTCGAATTTTTGGATTTTGCGAATAAACTCGAACCGATCTGACAGATTTTATTGTTTGAGGCATTTCCATTATGTTCATTGAAATAGGCACGGCATTTTTCGATCCTGCTGCGTGGCCGCACATGTTTTCGCTCGACAACACGGCAACCTGGCCCGAAAAAATAATCCGGCCGATAGTCGTTTATGCATCGCTGGTTGTTTTGCTTCGAATATTCGGCCGACGAGAACTTGCCCAGCTTAACCCTTTCGATCTCGTCGTAATTCTGTCGTTGTCTAACACCGTACAGAACGCAATCATCGGACAAGATAATTCGCTTATTGGCGGCCTTGTCGGTGCGATCGCTTTGTTGTTGATCAACTACTTTTTTGCTTGGGTTAAATTTAAGTTCCGAACAGTCGAAAAGCTTGCGGAGGGCAATACGGTAAAATTGATGGAAAACAGCCGGATTCATCATAAGGCGGTAAGACGCGAGATGATGACCGACACCGACCTCGCAAGCATCGTCCACGAGGCCGGTTTTGACTGCGTCGAGGACGTGGAGAAGATAGTACTCGATCCGAACGGCAAATTCCTTGTCGAGGGCAAGGACGAAATAAAAGACAACGAATTTAAAAGCCAAGTTTTGAAAAAGATCGATTCACTGACAAAACAGATAAGTGATCTGACTGCAACACTGCAGAAGACGTGATTATGACGACACGAGTTAGATTTGCACCATCACCTACGGGCTACCTTCATATTGGCTCGGCCCGGACTGCGCTTTTCAACTACCTGTTCGCGCGGCACGCAAAGCTTTCCGATGCTGACAGCAAATTTCTTTTGCGGATAGAAGACACAGATATCGCGCGCTCGACCGATGAATCGACGCGATCTATCCTCGAAGGCATGGAATGGCTTGGCTTTGCGCCGGACGAAGAGATCGTCTTCCAGTCAAACAACGCCGACAAACACCGAGCGGCGGCGAACCGTCTGCTGGCTGAGGGTAAAGCCTACCGCGATTTCACGCCGAAGGAACAGCCGACCGACGCCAGCGTTAAAGAGACGATAAAAGAGCGCGCCCGAGCTCAGGGCGGCGCAAAAAACATGCGTGATAATCAGTATCGTGAGCTTTCCGCCGTCGAGAGCGAGACGCGGGCAGCCAACGGCGAGCCATTTGCTATCCGTCTGAAAGTGCCGGAAATGGGGAAAACCTCGTTCGAAGATAAAGTTTACGGCTTGCAGGAGCGCAATTATGAGGAAACCGAAGATCTCGTTCTGCTCCGCTCCGACGGGCATCCGCTCTACAACCTCGCCGTTGTTTGTGACGACATCGAGATGGAAATCACGCACGTCATTCGCGGCCAGGACCATTTGACCAACACGCACAAACAGATACTCATTTATGAAGCGCTTGGCGTAAAGCATCCGGAATTTGCGCATTTGCCGCTTATCCTCGCACCGGGCGGCAAAAAGCTGTCGAAACGCATTCACGGCGAGATCGTTTCAATGACGACATATCGCGACGCAGGCTTTCTTCCGGTCGCATTTCGCAATTTTTTAGCGCTTATGGGATGGTCGCCTGATGGAAATCAGTACGCGGCGGAAGTTACCTCAGGCAATGAGAAGATCAGGGAAAATGCTCATGTCGGCGAATTGATGAATTTGAATGAACTGGTTGCCAACTTTTCTCTCGATCGCATTCACCGCAGTCCGGCAATCTTTAATTTTGATTCGAATAATCCAAAACGCTGCACAAACCGAAGCCACGGTATTGGTCAGGGGTGAAAGTGGTTCCGGCAAGGAACTGGTTGCCAATGCCATCCATAACTTAAGCGCCCGTTGTGATGCGCCGTTCC
>JABFSB010000436.1 GCA_013140875.1 Acidobacteriota bacterium | reverse complement strand
ATCAGATATTCTTCGTCTATTTTTTCAATATAAACTTCCGGTGCGACGAAAATCGCTTCGTCATTGGCAAATCGCCTTCCCGGATAGGGATCGAGCACGCGTACCTTTTCGATCTCGTCATTTAGTTCATGAACATCACGGCCGGTTTCTTTCGCCAAATGATTTAGCCGGTGCGGCTGAAGATCTTCGAGATGATCGCGAACAAGCAGCGTTGCGAGTGAATCGCCGTGACCCGCCGCCGAAAGCTGAACGAGAAGACATTCCTTTACGTCCATAGCGCCGCAGCCGACCGGATCGAGATTCATCACGACATCGCGGGCCTTTTCGACCGTTTCGACGGAGCACGCAAGCATTGCCGCCGCATCTTCGACCGGAATGGTAAGACGGCCGTCATCATCGAGGTTGCCGATGATAAAAACAGCCGCGTCCTCGACCTGTCCGCTTACGGCCTGCAGATTCAACTGCCACTCGAGATGCTCGGACAACGATGGCGTGTGCGAAAGGAATTGCTCAAAGCTCGGGGCGTCCTCTTTGTGTTCGAATTCCTGCGTTTTGTATCCGGGATCGAGATAGTCCTGAAACTCACGTCCGTAATCGATCTCGTCAAACGCGTCCGAAGATTCCGTGCTCGTTTCGCCGCCGGGGTCTTCGCCAGCGTCGCCTCCATCGGGTGTCGTCGCTTCGAGATTCCGTTCGATGGGCGAAGCGTCAAATTCGCCGTTGGCCTGTCCAGCCTCTGCACCGGCGAGTACGGCCGCCTCGCCGTCAAAGCCATTCTCGAATCCGTCCGACCCGCCATCGGCGTTCTGGTCTAAAATGTTGTCGGAGATTTCCTTAACTTCGTCTCCCGGCATCACTTCTTCAAGGATCGGATTCGTCACCATCTCCTGCTCGATAAGCTCGGAAAGCTCCATCGAGGTCATTTGCAGCATCTCGATCCGCTGACGCAGCTGCGGCGTCAGTATCATTCTCTGCTGTAAACTGGTGGTGAGTCTAAGGGATGACATTTAAATACTTACGGCAACACCCGGCCTGTGAGAAAGCCATTTGGCACCAAAGTTGCTCAATTTGATTATACGACCTTTTGGAAGGAATGGAAATGTAAGAACCGGGAGCGGTAGCGACTGGGTTCATCGTCAGATTGTCGGCCGGTAGCGACCTGCCAAAAATGAGAGTCGTCGCGACCGGATTCATAGCAGGCGGCCACGATTCATTTATCAGCCGACTCCGATTCCGGCTCCTCATCCGGTGCGATCATACCGCCGTGGTGGGCGACGATCAGCCACTTTCCGCCGCGTTTCATCCAGATGTGGGTACTTCGAAACTTGATGTTGCGGACGCCTTCGACTGTTCCGCGATGGGTCATTATCGCCGTGTTGCCGAAAATCCTTACCTTGTAGTCGTCCAACTTGACCATGTCCGAGTTCGGTGCCAGCGACGCCAGGTACTGTGTCTTGTCTTCTACCACGCCCCGCTGAGTCGTCCCGACATAATCATCCGCCACCATCGCCGCCGCCGTCTTCTTATCTCCTTTCAATTCGGCAAACGTCCACGCCTTGTCCAACTCGATCAGCTTGTCCTCAACGCTGCCCCTCTTGTACTGCCCAAACGCAGTCGAAGACGCACCAAGTATCAACAGAGCGGCCATGCACGACGGAATGATCAGGATTTTTCTCATGGGCGAGATAATATTGATTTTTCCAAGCATGGTCAATCAAAATCTCCATATTTTGCGCCGCGCCGCGTGTTCTGGCGCAAGCGGCGCAAGGTGGCGCAAGAATCGACGTTTTTCGCGATTTTTGTTCCGTTCCGTGCGCGATGGAACAAGCGGAACACGGCGGAACAAAAATGGGCATTTTTTGATCGCCATGATTCGGCTGCAGAAGCCCGCGCGTTAGCAAGGGCGTATTGCAACGTTGAGCATTACGCCCTTGCTAACACGCGGGCTTCCGCAATTTCTCGACTGTCCCACGTGGGAAAGCCTTGTCCGCTGTCCAGGTAATTTTTTAGTCGAATCGCCAAAAATCCAGCAAAACATTGGTCCGATTATCAAACAACAGCCCTTTCGGGCGATCGAAGGAAATTATACGCGGAATTCCAGAAATAGTAAATGGTTTTATAGATGGTACAGTCGGAGTATCACAAGCGGCGAACGTTCGAGGTTGAGTATAAAGGATTGCTGCAGCGCCATAACATCGATTTCGATGAACGATATGTATGGGAATGACGCCGTAGATCACGCCGCAAAAGCCAGGGTAAGTGTGCGAAGCACACGAAATACCGTTAGCTACACGTGAAGCCGAAGGCGAAACGTGTAGGCACCGATGATCCGCGCATTGAGCGTGTGAAACACGCGACCCTTGCGTCGCCACACGTCAAATTCGGCGGTAAAGGGGTGTCGCATGTTTCACATGCTCCGGCCGATATTTGGTCGAATGCCTACACGTTTCGCTTCGCTTTACGTGTAGCTAACGCGAATCGCCGCGTGCGACGCACGCTCAAAAATTCCCAGAATCCCAAAAGAAAAGATCAAAGCGTTATTTCGACGCACGAAGTGTGCGAAGCACACGAAAATACCGGTGGCTACAGGTGAAGCCGATGGCGGAACCTGTAGGCACTCGACGATCCGCACACCGAGCGTGTGAAACACGCGACACTCGCATCAGCCTGAGAGGGATGTCGCATGTTTCACATGCTCCGGCCGATATTTGGTCGATTGCCTACACGTTTCGCTTTGCTTCACGTGTAGCTAACGCAATCGCCGCGTGCGATGCACGCTGACCCCGCAGCTACGCGAAAGCCCGTTGAAACGGGCTGGCGACAAATAATTGCGACCAGACCCTGCCATGAAGGGCGGGGCTATGTGGAAATCGGAAGAGGCCGGTCGCCATCGATCGCGGTTCTGAAACGGGCCGCCTGCAATAGTACAACGTAGGGTACGAACAGGTAGCTTGATCTCGAGCAAAAGAACCCAGTCGCTATCGCTCCCGGTTCTGACATGGGCCGATGGGCACGAGCAGGCAACTTGAGCTCGAGCAAAAGAACCCGGTCGCTATCGCTCCGGGTTCTGACTTTATTAGAGCGAGAATCTTTCTCCGAGGTAGAGGCGTCTTACTTCGGGGTCGGCGACCAATTCCTTCGGGGTGCCGGTGCGGAGGATGCGGCCTTCGGTCATTATGTAGGCGCGGTCGGTGATGGAGAGGGTTTCGCGGACGTTGTGGTCGGTGATGAAGATTCCGATGCCCTGTTGTTTGAGATAGAGGATGATCTCGCGGATGTCGTCGATGGCGAGCGGGTCGATGCCGGCGAAGGGTTCGTCGAGGAGGATGAACTGCGGCTCGGTCGCGAGGCAGCGGGCGATCTCGACGCGGCGGCGTTCACCACCGGAAAGCGCATCGCCGCGGGTGCGCCGGACGTGGGTGATGCCGAATTCTTCGAGCAGCTCGTCCAGCCTTTCAAAACGCTCGGCGCGTTTTATCGGCATTGTTTCAAGCACGGCAAGAATATTCTGCTCGGCCGTCATTTTGCGAAAGATCGACGGCTCTTGCGGCAGGTAGCCGAGGCCGAGCCGGGCACGCAGGTACATCGGCAATCCGGTAACGTCGCGGCCGTTGAGGTGAATCGATCCGGTCTCGGTCGTTTCCAGGCCGACCAGCATGTAAAAACTCGTAGTCTTCCCCGCGCCGTTCGCCCCAAGCAGCCCGACGACCTCGCCCTGATTTACGTGAAAACTGACATCGTCGACCACCCGGCGGCGGCCGTAGGTTTTTTGCAGATGCTGGGCCGACACGGACCTTTGACCGGCCATGGCCGAGTTGCCGTTAACGGCGGCTGGATCTATTTGAGGTCTTGCTTCCACGTTCAAATAATTGTCAATTTTACATTGTAAATTAGCAATTGGACTTTGCAGAAACGGATTTGGGTTTCCAATTTACAATTAGCGAATTAACAATTGATAATTCGGGCGGGCGTTATTGGTTCTTGATCTTGTAAACCGAGCGGACTCGGGCCGACGGGTTCTGTTTTGACGGGCCTTCGCTGGCGACGCGGTTTTCGCGCAAATTTATGGTCATCTGAGAGCCTTGAGAAACGCCTTGTTTTACGTCTTCGACCCGGGCCGGTTCGCCGCGTAAAAACACGGTTTCCGAGCCTTTTTCGTAACGGACATAATCGGCAACCGCACGGCGTTCGGGCGAAGTTATTACCACGCTCCGCTCTATCTCGGTCTTTTCCGGCTCGTTGCTTTCGGACAAAAAGACGTTCGCCGATTCGCCCGTGATCCTGTCCTTGCCTTGCCGGATATCCACGCTGTCTTCGTATCGCAGAAGCCGGTTGTTACGAGTATAGGTCAATTTGCGGGCGGCAACGAATATCGGCTGGTTGGTTTCGACGCCGTTCTCTTTTCGCTTGGCCTCGTAGAGAAGGCTTTGGACATTGTTCTCGGCCGTGAACTTCCCTTCCGGCTCGACGATAGTAAGCCGGTCGCCGCGGACGTAATTATTCTCCTGCCAACTGCGGGCGTTTCCCGAGAAAACAGCGACCTTGGAATTGTGGTCGAAATTCGCCGTTTGCGACGTGACGTAAACAGGCTTGTCGGTGTTGCCGAACGGAGTCGTTCCGCCTTTTCCCTGGCTGTAATAGGTGGTGCTGGCCCCGCCGCGAAGCTCCGATTTCTGATTCTTTGTGTCCCAGTCGATTTCAGGAGCTTTCGCTCGTGCCTGAGCGTCCCATACCTGCGGCGATCCGCCACGCATTCTGAGAGTCGAATCCGACGACGTAAAGACCATCGTGTCGGACGCGGCGTTGCGGTCGAGTTCCTTAAAATTTGCATTGCCCGCGGCCGACAGTTGTTCTATTCCCTTCGCGCTTTGACCAAAATCGGCGGTGAGTTTGTCGGAAGTTATCGTTTGTGTACCGCGTTCGGGCGAGGGCTGGGTCGGTACGCGTACGGT
>JABFSB010000235.1 GCA_013140875.1 Acidobacteriota bacterium | reverse complement strand
GCGACGGCATTAAGCTGATCGCGGCTAACCCTGAGATCATTCATACCGAAGGCGAACAATCCGGTGCGGAAGGCTGCCTCTCCGTCGGCAAAGTCCCGGCCGTCGTCGTCCGCCCGATGAAAGCCCGACTTAAAGCCCAAAACGAAAAAGGCGAATGGTTCGAACAAGAAGCCGAAGGCTACGCCGCCCGAGCGTTTTTACACGAAACCGATCATTGCGATGGAAAACTATTTATCGATCATTTACCGAAACTTCGGCGGGAGATGGTGGTTAAGAGATTCAAAAAGGAAAAGAGTTGGAAGTGATCGAGAGGTGTGAACTATCCACTATCCACTCACCACTGTTAACTGACTGGTATTTCAGTGGATAGTGGTTAGTTGATAGTTAATAGTTTCCGCCTTTCTCAAAACTTCAGCGCCGTGCGTGCGAAAGAAGATCGGAACACGGGCAGTTCTTTATCCTCGACCGCTAATTCGCGCTCGGTTTTTATAGGAAAAGGGTTGTCAGGCGCACTTATCTCGAAGAAGTTCTCATCCTTGCGGAAGAATTCGAACATCTCATCAGCTAGAAATTCTATATCGGTTTGAATAAACACCTTTCCGCCCGGAGCGAGGTGTTTTGCGATCGTGTCGATCATTTCTTCATTTACCATTCGCCGCTTGGCGTGTTTTTTCTTGAACCATGGGTCTGGAAATTGGATCGTGACCATTTGCAGCAGGCCTTGTGAGACGCCCTCTAACAATCTATCGAGCCAGAGCATTGCGTTGCAAAACGCGTAGTGGAGATTTGTTAAACCGGCTTCGGCCGCGAGACGGTTTGCTTCATCTACCAGCGGCTCGCGGATCTCGACGCCGAGATAGTTCCATCCTGGTTGAACCTCGGCCATTAGCAAAATAAATCGGCCTCGTGCACACCCGATGTCGAGGTGCAGCGGCAGTGACGGATCGGCAAAAACGGTGGCAATATCGACCGGCTTCGGTGCCTGACGATAAAAAGGCGCAAGCGGATTTACGTGTTGGTGGACGCGGACTCGTGGCATCAGACGTGGCGGCCGTTTAGCAGAAGCAGGATCGTAAGGATCGAGGTCAAAATATACGTGACGATGGCAGTGACGCCCAACGCACGTGTCGACCTTCCCGCAACTCGCGGATCGATATACTCATCGGAAGGCACCTGGATAAACGCGTAGACAGCTCCGGTTATCAGCCCGCCGATGTGGCCGAAATTGTCGATCCTGTCATAAAGAACCAAGCCGAAAACGAGAATAAAGCCAATATTAAAGATCAGATTCTTACGGAACTCGGGCGAAATGAACTGACGCCGTTTGAAGGCATAAACCGCGAGATAGCTTAGCAACCCCACGATACCGCCCGAAGCTCCAACCGACGTAACATCAGGGTTAAATATCAGGCTTAAAATCCCGCCGCCTAATGCCGACAGAATGAACACGATCGCAAGATGGGCTCGGTTCGACAGCAGTTCGACAAGTCGGCCAAAGCTGTAAAGAGCATAGCTGTTCATTACGACGTGCAGAATGCCCGAATGCAACGCTGCTCCGGTCAATATGCGCCAGTACTCATGCCCCTTTAGAAACGCTTGCTTATCGAAACCGGCCAAAAACGCAGAGTATCGGTCGACCTGAAAAAAGGCAGGATCGCCGCTCGTCGCGAACTGCGTTAAGAAAACCGCTCCGATACAGGCGAGAAGAATATACGTGTAATAAGGTATTGGTTTCGACCGAACGGAAACTTCATCCTCTTCCGGGCGTCTTTCAATATCTTCCTTTACGGTGCTTAAACTCATTTGGGATATCCGGTCACTGTCCAAAAAATTTTTTGCCGCTCGAGTTCTCTGCGTCTTTCTCGGCGGTCTATGAATTAAATATCAATCTAACGCAGAGACCGCGGAGAAAGACGTGGAGATTGCTGAGACATTAAAAAGTCGTTCTCTGATATCTACATTGCCAATCCGCCGTCGGCCTGGATCACCTGGCCTGTGATATAGCGGGCTGAATCGGATAGTAAGAAGGCCACGATCTCAGACGCTTCCTGGACGTTGCCGAGGCGGCCGAGCGGGATGTTTGCGAGGATCTTTTCCCGATACTCGGCGTTCATCTCGCTGGCCATTTCGGTTTCGACGAGGCCGAGGGCGACGGCGTTTACTGTAATTTTTCGGCTCGCCACTTCCTTTGCCAACGATTTTGTTAGTCCAATCATCCCTGCTTTTGAGGCCGAATAATTAGATTGCCCAAGCATACCAACGACGCCGGATATAGACGAAATATTGACGATCGATCCGCCGTTCTCGTTCTTCATCATCGGCCGCAGAACCGCTTTACAAAAATTCCACGCGCCTTTCAGGTTGGTGTCTATGACCGCGTCCCAATCGTCTTCCTTCATCCGCAGGATCAGCTGATCGCGCGTGATGCCGGCGTTGTTGACCAGGAAATCGACCGTGCCGAATGCTTCCTTGACCAGCCCGACGAAGCCCGCCGCCAGCTCTGTATTGGCCACATCGCACTGTGCCGAAAAAGCCTGCACGCCATAAGCTTCGACTTCGGTCCTCAATAGTTCAGCTTCTTCGGCACTTTTGGAATAGTTAAACGCTACGTTCGCACCGCGTTTTGCCAATTCCAGCACGATCGCCTTCCCTATTCCCCGCGTTCCGCCCGTGACAATCGCCGACCGTCCTTCAAATAGTTTTTCGCTCAATTTCGCTCTCCAAAAGATTTATCTAACTCAGGGATGGTTAAATTATAGGATTGTCTGGTGACTATTCAAAGCTTTATGACTTTAGCATTTTTGATATAATGACTCCGGAGTTAAAGTCATGGCAAAAAAGAAAGAATCAATTACAACTCAAAATGGAAACGGATTGCGCGATTATTCGCACCTGCCGCGGCTAAAAGATCTTCCGAAACCAAAAAAACTCACGCCTCTTCAGAAAGAGCTTAAGAAAGCAACCCACGAAGCACTACAGGCTTTGGAAGAAGAAGAAAAAAAATATGGCGTCTCCCTTGCTTGATACGTCCGTCTTTGCTACATACAAAGACCGTATTGACTCTAATTTCGACTCTTTCTACTTCTCAATCATAGTCTTTTATGAATTGATTGCATCAACAATAGATGAATCGGCCCTTCAGAAATATGAACGCTGGCAGACCGCTCTTAATAAAGCCGGCAAACTTATTGTTCCTACCAAAACCGATTGGATAAATACAGCTAAAGCCGTCCGAAGACTAAGACATCAAAGATTAATCAACAAAAATCTCCCTGCAACGAAACTGCAAAATGACGCTCTTATCGCGCGAGCGGCAGTTTTTCATGGATGTTTTGTTGTGACCGAGAATATCCGAGATTTTGCCTTGCTTCAAAAAGTAATGCCGAAGTTGGACGTGATTCCCGCAGTAGAGTATTTTCGATAAAAATCTAGAGTTTCGCTGATGAAAAATATGTTCCGGTCCACTTTGCCGCTTGCTCTGTTCGTTGCTCTATACATTTTGGCTTTCCCTTCGGTCGATCTCGCTCAAAACCGCTCGATACTAATCAGGAACGCCAGCATTGTCGAGGGTACGGGTGCGCCTGTATTCGCCGGTGACTTGCGTATCAAAAACAGTAAGATCGCGAAGGTTGGCAAAATCAAGCCGTCGTCAAACGACGAGGTCATCGACGCGACGGGGCTTGTTCTCGCTCCGGGCTTTATCGACATTCACAATCACTCCGAGTCGGGGCTACTTCGCGAAGGAACGGCGGCTAATCAGGTTTCTCAGGGCATCACAACGGTTATCGTCGGGCCGGACGGCGGCTCGCCGTTTCCGATCGAGGACTATTTTGCGAAGCTCGACGGCAAGGTTGCGGTAAACGTCGGTGCGTTTATCGGACATGCAACGCTTCGCGAGCAGGTGATGAAGGGCGATTACGTTCGCAAGGCGACCGATGCCGAAATTGCCGAAATGCAGAAACTGCTCGAACAGAGTATGAAGGAAGGAGCGTTCGGGCTTTCGTCAGGGCTGGAATACGATGTTGGATTTTCGGCTTCGACCGAGGAATTGATCGCACTCGCCAGGATCTCGGCAAAGCACAAGGGCATTTATATGACGCATATGCGGGATGAAGAAGAAGGGATGCTGGATGCACTGCGCGAAGCCATCCGCATCGGCCGCGAAGCGAAATTGCCCGTCCAGATCTCGCACATAAAAATGGGCAATCGCAATGTGTGGGGAGAATCGGCGAATGCTATTGCGTTGATAGAGGAAACGAGGAATGCCGGTTTTGATATTACAGCGGATGCTTATCCATACACAGCGTGGGCCTCGACAATAACTGTGCTTGTACCTAGCCGAAAACACGAAGACCGTGACGAGATCGAAAAAGGCCTGAACAACGTCGGCGGTGCCGACAAGGTGCTGATAACCAGCCATGCGGCAAATCGAGCGTACGAAATGAGAACGATGTCCGATATCGCCGCCTCAAAGAACATTTCGCCGGTCGATCTATACATTGAAATTGTAAAAAATGGCGGAGCCGGTGTCGTTTGTAATTCGATGAACGAGGACGATGTAAAGGCTTTCTACACTCAGCCGTGGGTCATGGTCTCGAGCGACGGCGGCATCGGCAGCCGACATCCACGCGGCACCGGAACATTCACGCGTGTGCTTGGAAAATTTGTCCGCGAGAATAAGTGGTTCGGCCTCGAAGAAGCCGTCCGCAAAATGTCCGCAATGCCCGCGGCACGCTTGGGATTAAAAGATCGGGGGCTGATCAAAAAGGGATTGAAAGCCGACCTTGTCCTGTTCGATCCCGCAACCGTTATCGACCGCGCTACCTTCGCCGAGCCCCAGGTATTTTCAATCGGAATGAAAGCTGTTTTTGTCAACGGCGTAAATGTGTGGGACGGCGGGAAAATTACAGGTCAGTTACCTGGCAAAATTCTTCGCCGGTAATAGGTTTGCTT
>JABFSB010000129.1 GCA_013140875.1 Acidobacteriota bacterium | reverse complement strand
GTATGGAGTTACGATGTAGGAGGCCGGTGTTTCAAAGATCGTCTCGGTTAAGTTCGAGTAGCTATATTTCTTCGCTCCTCCCGCGCAAACTTTCTCCGACAATTGCACATCAAACTACTCTGTATCATTCTGTAAATGCGAGAGATAAGCGTCTCGCGGCCACGAAATGCGTTCTATTAAGATATTTACGATACTAATCGGTATCCTTGTTCTAGGCTCGGCCTTTTCAGCCGATGGACAAACGCGCAAGCGCAAGACCGTTACGAAACCCGCGGCAACCGCTGAAAAACCGCCGCCGGTCGTCGCCGCATCACCGGAACCGAAGGCCGCAGCGGCTCCTCCTAAACGAAACGAACGCCCTGACTTTAACGGTGCGGCGGCCATCCAAAGCGCCGAGCCGATAAGGGCGGCTCCGGACCGTCCCGCTTACCGATATGAATTCACGCAGCCGGATTTTATTATTTCTCGAATTGTGATCGAACATGGCACGGATGGAACCGGCACGATCGCGTTCAAGAAAAAAGGTGCTGACGAAATGATCACCGATCCCATAAAGGTTTCGGCCCTCGCGTTGGAGCGGATAAACGCCGCATTGACCTCGATGAATTTTCTCGATTCGACCGAGAATTATCAGTACGAAAAAGACTATTCGCACCTCGGAATTGTGAAATTCGCTTTAACTCGCGACGGGCGTATGCGCGACGTTACTTACAACTGGACCGAGAATAAAGACGCAAAAACGATCATGAACGAATATCGCAAGATAACGAATCAGTTCGTTTGGATCTTCGATATATCATTGTCGCGCGAGAATCAGCCGCTGGAAGCTCCCAAACTGTTTGATAGTCTCGATTCCATGATCAAGCGAAACGAAATATCCGATCCGTACCAGTTAGAACCTTTCTTGAAAGAATTGTCGAACGACGAGCGCATCCCGCTGATCGCCCGCAATCATGCGGTCAGAGTTTTGAAACAGTTCGAGAAAGAACGAAAAAAGGACGAAAACAAATAGTTATCGCGGGGAAAATGTGCCGTCTTCGGCTATTTTCGGAGCAGTCGCGGGGAAATCCAGTTCGGACAAATATTTTACCTTTTTAACGGCGGCACCGGACGGATCAAGAATCGGCCCGCCCTTGCCTTCCTGCTTCGCGGAATTGAGCGTACCGCCAATGAACTTTCCGTCGGGGCCTAGCCTGGCCTCAAGAATAACCGTCAATGCCGTCTCGGCCTCAAGTCGAAACCAGCCGTACGTCGCGAAATTACCTAGCGAATACGCGATCAGACGATCCTTGTAAATCTCCATCCCGCGTAAAACATGAGGTCCGTGCCCGAGGACGAGATCGGCTCCCGCATCGATAACGGTCCGGGCGAAGAGAGGGAGATTTCCTCGCCGTTCTCCCGCGTACATTTCCGTCATTTGGGGCACACGCTGATGGTCGACGCCTTCCCCTCCGCCGTGAAACGAAACTACGACGATGTCGGCATTCTTAGCCGCCTGCGCCACAAGCAGCCGGGCGGCCGCCAGGTCGTTTACGTTTGGAACGATGTTATTGTGAGCAAATCCGACGAAAGCGATTTTCTTGCCTTTGACGTCCAGATAGGTTGTCGAGAATTGGGCGCGATCGCTTCCGGCGTGCTTTATTCCGAGTGATTCGAGCGTACGTCGAGTGCTCGACCGTCCGATATCACCGAAGTCGCCCGCGTGATTGTTCGCAAGGCTCATGACATCTAACCCGGCCGCTTTCAGATACGCGGCGTAACGCGTCGGCATTCTGAATGCAAAGCAGCGAACCGGCTGTCCCGGCTTCGGCGTTCCGCACTTTTCGGAAATACCGCTGTCGACGATCGGGCCTTCCATATTGCCGAAGGCAATATCGGCAGCGGACAATATTTGCGTTACGGGTTTCAAAAGGTCCGCTCCGTCGCTTGGCGGCATTCGCGTGTCGTCTGGAAACGGCGAACCGAGCATGATGTCGCCGACGGCGGCGATCGTGATCGGATCTCCGCCGCTGCGGTCAGGTTTCGGTGTCGGCATCGTCTCAGCTTCTATCCGTTGCGGCGAAACGCCCTGACCGCTGCATCCGACCGTAAAGGCAACGATAAGAAACGCGGCGAGAAACGTTAAGTTTTTCAGAATACGGACCATGCTCACGTTCTCCAAAAACCGTCGGTTTAGATGCAAAGATGAAGCGGCGGCGTTCACTATTTTATCTCGAACAATCTCCACCCTATGCCCCCGCCGGAGCAATGTTCTCGGAAACCGCGGGCTCACTAGCCGGAGAGATCTCACCGGTGTCGACTATCATTGCTCCGTCGACGATTTGTTTCTGTTCAAGCTCATGTATCGCATATGAGCCGGTCGCCGGTGACGCGGACGCCGTGCGGCCAACGTATCGAAGTTCAATATTGTCCGGCTTGATCTCTCGTAAACGGCTTTCGACAAAAGTCCAGCCGCCCATGTTCTGCGGCTCTTCCTGAGTCCAGAAAAGCTGAGTCGCATTCGGATATGATGCAATGATCTCGCGGATGCGTCCCGCCGGGAACGGATAGAATTGCTCAAGCCTGACGATGGCGACGCGGCCGTCATTTGCCGCTTCGCGCGATGCCTCAAGATCGTAGAAAACCTTGCCGCTGCACATTACGATCCTTTTTACCGCGGCCCGGTCCGAGATCTTTACGTCGTCAAGGACAGGTGCAAATCCGCCCTGGACCAATTCATTCATGCCGGACGTTGCAGCGGGAAGCCGAAGAAGGCTCTTCGGCGTCATAACGATCAGTGGACGAATGATCTCCTGTTTCGCCTGTCGCCGCAACAAATGAAAGTACTGCGCCGGCGTCGTCGGGTAACAGACCTGGAGATTGTTCTCGGCACAAAGTTGCAGGAACCGTTCAAGCCTTGCCGAAGAATGTTCGGGTCCCTGCCCTTCATAACCGTGCGGGAGAAGCATCACGAGCCGCGATTTCTGCTGCCATTTATCTTCCGAGGCTGCAATGTACTGATCGATTATCACCTGAGCACCGTTTGCAAAATCGCCGAACTGAGCTTCCCACATTACCAGGTCGTCGGTGCACTTGACCGAATAGCCATATTCAAAACCAAGCACGCCCGATTCGGACAACGAACTATCGAAAACGTAAAAGCGGGCCTTCTGATTCTGCTCATTTCGAAGCTCGGTCAGCGGCGACCATCGCTCGCCGGTCAGCGTGTCATACATCGACGCGTGACGCTGTGAAAACGTGCCCCGTCCCGAATCCTGACCGCTGAGACGGATCGCGTACCCTTCCAGAACGAGCGACCCGATCGCCATCGCTTCGGCAAATCCCCAGTCCATCGGGACCTCGTCCGATCCCATTTTTGCACGACGTGCGAGCTGCCCGACCATTTTCGGGTTGATGTGAAATCCTTCTGGTACGAGCGAAATTTTCTCGGCCGCATTATTGAGTACCTCGCGGTCGGCACCGGTTTGCATAACGCCGGACCCGTCTTCGTCAACGATCGGTGCGGCCAACGCGGCTTTTTTCGGCTTTTCCGCGGCCATCTGCTTGGTACGGTTTTGGATTCCTTCGTATTTTTCAACGACCTTGCTGGTCATGTTTGCGAGGTCGTCTTCGCTGATAATGCCCTCGCGGATCAATTGCTGGGCATACAAGTGACGCGTTCCGGGGTGAGCTTTGACGCGGGCATACATTACCGGCTGCGTGTAGCTCGGCTCATCGCCTTCGTTGTGGCCAAGACGGCGGAAACCGACCAGATCCAGAACGACGTCCTTGTCGAACCGCGTGCGATAATCAAGAGCGATCTGCATAACGCGGAAGGCGGCTTCCGGGTCGTCGCCGTTGATGTGGAAGATCGGGGTTTGGGTGATCTGGGCCGCATCGGTCGAATAGATCGAACTGCGGGCCGATTCAACACCGGTTGTAAAACCGATCTGGTTATTGATAACGATATGGATCGTTCCGCCGGTTCGGTAGCCCGGAAGATTCGCCAACTGCAGCGTTTCCATCACAATGCCCTGGCCGGCAAACGCCGCGTCACCGTGGAGAAGCACGGGCATAACCAGATCGGTCACTTCTTCCCGAGTTTTTTGCTCGCCGTTTCGCAAGTCATCCTGTTTTCCGCGGGCCATGCCTTCAACCACTGGGTTCACATATTCAAGATGGCTCGGGTTGCATGAAAGCTCGATGCGAATTTCCTTGCCGGCCTTAGTCGTCCTGTTTCCGACCGCGCCCTGATGATATTTGACATCTCCCTCGTCCGCCGGAAAAGACGGATGCGTCGTTCCTTCAAAAACCGAGAAGATCCGCTCGGCCATATCACCGGTTTCCGAGTTGCCGACTATGTTCGAGAGCACGTTCAAACGGCCGCGGTGGGCCATGCCCATATAAATTTCGTCCACGCCGCGGGCCGAGGCTCCCTCGACAAGCTGGTCGAGCATTGGAATAACCGTCTCGCACCCTTCAAGCGAAAAACGCTTTTGCCCGAGATATTTTTTGTGCAAAAACTGCTCGAACTGTTCCGCTTCGATAAGCTTTTGAAGAAGTTCGATCTTTGTATCCTTACCGAGCGGTTCGGTATCGACAAACTGCTCGCGCACCTGGCTGCGTATCCATTCTTTTTCGATCTTGCTCTGGATGTGACGGTACTCGATGCCGACTTTTCCGCAATAAGCTTTTCGCAGAATGTCCAGAATGCGCCTTAGCGTCGCAGTCTTTTCGCCGTGCAGGCCGCCGGTTATGAACTCCCGGTCCAGGTCCCAAATCGTCAGGCCGAAGTTTTCAAGATCGAGTTCCGACGCGTGATGCGAAGTCATGTTCAGCGGATCGATATCCGCCAGCAAGTGGCCGCGTATGCGATATGCGTTGATCAACTGAAGCACGTTGGCCTGTTTTTCTGCCTGTTCCGAAAACCGGTCACCGCCGAACAGCGAAGGGTTAAAGTCGACGGCCCAGCGAAGCGGGCTGA
>JABFSB010000005.1 GCA_013140875.1 Acidobacteriota bacterium | reverse complement strand
TCGCCGCGGAAATAAGCAGGCTGCCGGACAGTCCGTAAAGGACCAGCGACGCGTCGATATCTTTCACCGCCTCTGCGATCGCGGCCGACATCGCAGCGTCTTTTGCGGCCTGATTGTACATTGCTCAGTGCGGTTTGACGTGTCTTAATCGCGTGCCCCGGCTCTCGAAGATGCCTTTAAGCGCGGCGACCTGATACACCACCTGATCGTAAATTTCGCCCGGCGACAGCGACATATTTCGCCGCCCGAAACCTTGCAGATCGGGATAGCCCGGATGTGCTCCGATTGCGACGCCGTTCTCGACTGCTAATTCGACGGTCCGCCGCATGGTCGAAGCATCGCCCGCGTGGAATCCGCAAGCAACATTGACCGACGAGACGAACTTCATCAACTCGGCGTCGTTGCCCATCGGCCACGGCCCGAAAGCCTCGCCCATGTCGCAGTTAAGATCAACGCTCGGCATAAGTTATGAGAGCAGGTTAACACATTTGCGTTACCAAAAACGACCGAACCTTATGCCCGTCCGCAGCTTTTTGAGGTTGCGTTCCATCTGCATCGCGGCCCGCTCGGCTTCCTCGATGTTCGCAAGCTGAAACGAAACTTTATCCTGCGGTCCAAGCTGTCCCAGCAGCGGCAGATCGGCCGAAATTACGTTAGCGACCCGAGGATATCCGCCGGACGTTTGGTGATCCGCCATCAGGACAATTGGCTGTCCGTCGGGAGGTAGTTGGATCGTACCAAAGGTAACTGCCGCGGACACCATCTCGGCCGGTTCGGTGGCGGAAAGCACCGGTCCGTCGAGCCGGTAACCCATCCGATCGGACTCATTCGACAGGACGAACGGTTCCGACGTGAGAGCCCTGATCGCCGCATCGGAGAGAAGGCCGAATTCACCGCCGGGCAGGACCCTGACCGTCGGAAACGAGCTGTACGCCGGAAGAATGCTCTTTGACACGAAGGACGATTCCGATTGGTGGCAATCGATGAAGTTACCGGCTTCGCGTTCGACGATCGAACCCTTTGCGAGACGGATCGTCGAATAACCGGCCCGATCGGTTTTCATTCCGCCTTCGATAGCAAGATATGAGCGGCTTCCGAACACTTTTCCTTCGAATTTCAGAACGTCGTGACTACGAGCCGAATGGGCCGCCCAGTTTCTCGCCGGAATTCCGTTTAAGGCCGCGGCAAAGTCGGCACCCGCAAGCGCGAATCGGCAGTCTTCCCCAAACTCGATCTGCGCCGCCGGAAAATGCATCTCCAGCACGGACCCATCTTCGTCATTTCCGGCCAGCAGATTCGCGACGCGGGCGGCAAAACGGTCCATCGGTCCACGCGGATTTATGCCAAAGCTCTGCCTGCCAATACCTCGCAGATTCTGCAGGCTTGAAAAAATTCCCTCCTTTTGAAAAAGCAGCGTCATGCAAATTGCGTGCGTCGATCACCCCGGCCTGAAAAAACGCACGTGGTCTCCGGGTCGGAAAATACAAGGCTCGTTTGTGTTGTCAGTAAGCAGTTCAAGTTCGGTGCAGCCGATTATCTGCCAACCGCCCGGCGATTCGGACGGATAGATCCCGGTTTGACGTCCCGCAATGCCGACGCTTCCTTTTGGAACGGCGGTGCGCGGCGTGGTCAGCCTCGGAACGGCGATTCGCCCGTCCACCTCGCCCATGTAAGCAAATCCCGGCAGGAAGCCGAGCATATAAACGCGGTAAACTTTCGCCAGAAAAATCTCTATCGTTTCATCCGGTGTGATGCCCGAGTGCCCTGCAATTTTCTCAAGATCGAGGGCATGGTTAGAAGCAAAACTTATCGGAATTTCGATCAGCTGGGACGCGGCCTCCTCGCTTGCGGACACGTTTAAGATCGCGTCTTTTATTTTGGCTTCAACGGACGCAAAAGCGGTGGGAAACAAATCGTCGTGAAAATGCACTTCATGCGGCCGGTAAAAGATCGTCGTCGAAGCCATTGCGGGGACGGCCTCGACAAAACCGGGAAAAGGATGCGCGTTGAAATGCCGTGAAAGGTTTATCGCGGCATCGTTCAATGCTTCGGAAATTTCATTGCCGAATTCGACCGTGACGGCATTGTCGCCAAGCGAAAATATCCGGGCCGGTTCGATCATCATCGGTCTATCGTGTCCTTTGTTTTGGATCTAGATATTCGCGCAGGCCGTCGCCGATAAAATTGAATGCAAGCACGGTCAGCGCGATCGCGATGCCGGGAAACGCGAGCAGGTGCGGCGTGACGCTGAAATAATTGCGGGCCTCTTCGATCATCGTGCCCCAGCTCGGGGCCGGCGGCGGAATGCCGAGGCCGAGGAACGAAAGCGATGCTTCGGACAAAACCGCACCGGCCATGCCGAGCGATGCCTGGACGATGAGCGGTTGGATCGCGTTCGGCATGATATGCGAAAACAAGATGCGCATGTTGCCCGCCCCCAACGCCTTTGCGGCCTGAACGAAATCGTATTCGCGCACTTTCAGCACCTGGCCGCGCATCACACGTGCGTAACCGACCCAGCCGATGATGCAGAGAGCGAGAATAAGCTTGCCCAGACCCGCTCCAAGAAACGCAACCAAAGCGATCGCCAGCAGCAACCCCGGAAACGCGAGAAAGACATTAAAGATATAACCCGACAGAAATTTGTCGACCCAGCCGCCGTAAAAACCGGCGATCGAGCCGATGAAAATTCCGATCACGCCGGAAACCGCGACCACCGTGATGCCGACCTGCAGCGAGATCCTGGCGCCAAACAAAATTCGAGAATATATATCACGCCCGAGCGCGTCGGTGCCGAACCAGTGCTCGGCCGACGGCTCGGCAAACCTGATCGCGAGGTTCTGCGCATTAACATCGTGCGTCGCCAAAAACGGCGCAAAGATCGCGACCAAAATGATCAACACCGCGATCGCGATTCCGATGTAAGCAAGACGGTTCATAACCTCTTTGCAAAAGCCCGCACGAAGTAAGTGCGGATATGCTCAGCGTTGATCTTTCGAGTGCAGAAGCCCGCGCGTTAGCAAGGGCGTAATGGTCAAGTTGGAAGTTACGCCCTTGCTAACGCGCGGGCTTCCGCATAATTAAGAAAACCTGATCCTTCTGTTGTAAGCAAGACGGTTCATAACCTCTTTGCAAAAGCCCGCACTAAGTAAGTGCGGATATGCTCAGCGTTGAGCTTTCGACTGCAGAAGCCCGCGCGTGAGCAAGGGCGTAATGCTCATGTTGGATGTTACGCCCTTGCTAACGCGCGGGCTTCTGCATAATTCGCGGGCTTCTGCATAATTCGCGGGCTTCTGCATAATTAAGAAAGCCGTATCCGCGGATCGAGCCGTTTGTAAACAAAATCCGTCAGCGTGTTCGCCACGATGTACGTTACGCTGATGACCAGAACGCATCCCTGCACCAGACGATAATCGCGTTTTGCGATGCCGTCTTCAAGAAGAAGCAGCCCGAGGCCCTGCCAGCTAAATATCTTTTCGGTAATTATCGCACCCGCGAGCAGGACGCCGAGTTGAAGTCCCAGCACGGTAACGACCGGAATCAATCCGTTTTTTAAGACGTGTTTGTAAACGACCTTTCGTTCGCTTAAACCCTTTGCACGCGCCGTGCGGACGTAATCTTCGCCGAGTTCCTCGATCACGCTCGAACGAACCATGCGCGTCAGGATCGCCGACAACGCGGCACCGAGCGTTACGGCCGGGAGCACGATGTCTTCGGGATACAGGCTGCCGGTCGGCGAAAACCAACCGAGCTTGACCGCAAAGATATAAACGAGGAACGGGCCGATCACAAATGTCGGCAGCGAAATTCCGAGCAGGGCGACGAACGACGCAATGTTGTCGACAATGCCGTTCTTGTTTCGTCCGGCGAGCACGCCGAGCGGAATTGCGATGCCGACCGCAACCAGCATTGCCGCCAGTGCCAGCTTGATCGTCGCCGGATAGCGTTCCAGGATCATGTCAAGCACCGGCCGGTCGGTGCGGAAAGACGTGCCAAGGTCGCCGCGAAGCAGGTTGGACCAATATTCAAGGTAACGGTTGTTCGTACCGTTCCATGCGAATCCCTTTTCCGAGTCGATCGAAAAAAAGAACGCCGGCCGATCAAGGCCGTGTTTCTGATTAAAATTCGCGATCTGCTCCGCCGTCGCCGTCTCGCCCAAAATCGTGGTTGCCGGCGTGCCCGGCACAAGCTCGATCAGCAGCGTCACCAGTGACACTACCGTCCAAATCACCAGCAAAGTCAAAGCAAGCTGGCGTGCAAAATTCAAGAGCTTATACTTCATTCGAAAAACCGAGCGGGCGAGTAGATTTTATTATCTCGCGGGGAATAAACCAAATACGCGATCCCTGCGAAAGCCCGCACGAAGTAAGGGCGATTTTGGGCAGCGTTGCGTATATCGCCCTTACTTCGTGCGGGCTTTTGCACGGTTTCGTCAGCCTTTTCGCGTTCCCGAATGGATTGCCGCGATGCCGCCGGTCAAATTCGTGTAGGTCGCGTCGGCAAAGCCCGCCTCCGTCATCATTTTTACTAGATTTTTTTGGTCGGGGAACTTTGATACCGAATCCGGCAGATATTCGTAGGCTCCGCGTGATCCGCTGACAAGTCCGCCGATGCGGGGCAGGACCCGGGTGGAATAGAAATTGAACAGCGTCTTAAAACCGGGGACCAGCGGGGCCGAGAATTCCAGGACGACAAGCCTGCCGCCCGGTTTAAGGATGCGTCGCAACTCCGCGAGGCCGTCACGAAAATTCGAAAGATTTCGCAGTCCGAAGGCAATTGTGACGGCGTCGAAACTCTCATCGGCAAACGAAAGCCGCATCGCATCGGCTTCGAGATACGGGACGGGCAGGGATGCCTTTTCGGTTTTTTCGTTCGCGATCGCGAGCATCGGCCGGCAAAAATCGGTGCCGATAACTTTTGCCTTTGCGTTCGACGCAAGTTCGATGGAAAGGTCGCCGGTCCCGCATGC
>JABFSB010000009.1 GCA_013140875.1 Acidobacteriota bacterium | reverse complement strand
CTTACCTTTTAGATCTGCGTCTTCATTTTCAAAATTCTGCAGCCGCAGCGTTATGTCCGCGGTCATCGAAAGGTCCGATACCTCGCCCCGGGCAAGATGTGCATAGCCCGCGGCCGCGATCATTGCGGCATTATCGGTAGACAGGTGTTTCGATGGAAAATATACCGGAATCCCAAGTTCTTGTCCGAGCCTGTCGGCGGCGGCCCTCAGCGCGAGGTTACATGCCACGCCGCCCGCCACGATAATAGTTTTCGGTTCGATCTGCCGCGCCACCTTTTTCATCGTACCGACCAGCGATTCGACCACCGTCGCCTGAAAGCTGGCGGCGATATCGTTCAGCTCGCTTCCGTCTTCAGCCGAAGAGGCGTTTTTTTCTCGAAGATGCTTTGAAACCGCGGTCTTAAGCCCGCTAAAACTAAAGTCGGGCCGCCCATCGGAAATCTTGGCTTTTGTGAAACGGATCGCCTTCGGATTTCCTTGTTCCGCGGCCTTTTCAATAAGCGGGCCGCCGGGATAGCCTAATCCCAGCATTTTTGCGACCTTATCAAAGGCTTCCCCCGCCGCGTCATCCCGCGTCCGCGAAACTACCTTGTACAGGCCTTCTTCCGGCATAAAAAAAAGGTTCGTGTGTCCGCCTGAAACGATCAATGCGAGGGCGGGATATTCAACCGGCGGATTCTCAAAAACGACCGAGTAAACATGGCCTTCTATATGATTTACGCCGATACACGGTATGCCGAGGCCGAACGCAAAGGCCTTCGCATACGAGACCCCGACCAGCAAGGCACCGACCAGGCCAGGCCCTTGCGTTACCGCAACCGCGTCAAGATCCGCAATCTCAATACCAGCCTTTGAGATCGCCAGGTGGACGATCTCTCCTATCCGGGCAAGGTGCTCCCGCGACGCAAGTTCGGGCACGACGCCGCCGTACGGCCGATGCAAGGCGATCTGCGAATAGATCTCGGACGAAAGTATCTCGCGCCCGTTTCGAACAACGGATGCGGCCGTTTCATCGCATGAGCTTTCGATGCCCAGAATCAACATTAAATTAGATTAAGTTATCCTGCCGTACACAATCAAGAAAGGTCGGATGCAGCTTAAACGGCGCAAAAAAAAGGCGTTCGTTAGAACGCCGCCAGGTCGCAAGGACAAAACCGCCGGACTCCCCCCTTGATTACGTTTACCCCTTGTAAATGAGTCCGAACGGCGAGAAATCGTGTGCAGGTTATCTGCCCGCATCGCGCTCGGTTTGCGCCGGCGCGTTATTAATCTTTCCGTCCGAAGCAAGCTTCAGAAAGCCGCCGAAAAATAATAGGGCGGCAATTAGAATGAAGGCCGCCATCGTAAGCAATGCCCAATAAACCCCGCGAAAGGACTTTGCCGTGTCTTCTCGAACGACTGTTTCCTGCCCGTCAATGGTTACGACTTGTTTTGACATTAACTCTCTCTCCTCTTAACGTTATCAAGCTACGCTGGTATGGTAGCAACGCCCGTGCCACTCTCGAAAGATATTGATTTTATTGGTGTTAACGGAAAAGAGGTATCTATCCGTCGAGCTTTACTGTCTGCTTTTCATACACTCTTCGTGACAACGATACTGAAAAAGACCGCCTTTTCGGACGATCTTTTTACAAACGATTAGAGTGAGTATCGATTCTAGAAGATGAAGGATGACTGTGTCGGGACATCTCCGTTCGTTCCGAATGGCGTTGAACGAAATCCCGCCGTCGTCTGGATTATATACCACACTCCTTCCGAAGGCCTGAACACCGCAATATCGGCTTTGTGGTCACCGTCAAAATCCGCCGGAATAGGCACATCGCCTGTTACACCCCAACTCTGGGAGCTAAAGCCGTCTCTGCTCAAAACGCGGAACCACACGCCCGTCGATGGCCGAAAAACAGAAAGGTCGGTCACACCGTCGCCGTCAAAATCCGCGGGACACTGAATGTCGCCGGCCTGTCCCCAGGTCTGGACAAAAAAGCCGATCGAGGATTTTAGAATGTACCAGTTGTTGTTCGACGGACGGTAGACCGCTACGTCGAATAGGCCGTCGCCGTCATAATCGCCGATCACGGGCTTATCGCCGCTTGCACCGAAAGTGACCGTCTCGAGATTGTTCGTCGCGATCATTCTCTTATACCAAACATTGGTTGACGGCCTGAAAATTATAAGATCGGCCCGATGGTCGCCGTCGTGATCCGCAGGCACCGCCACATCTCCCGCTGCTCCCCAGTTGATCGCCACAAATGTAAGGTCGGATGAATTTACAATATACCAAATGCCCGTACTCGGGCGGAAAACCGCGACATCGGTCCTTCCGTCTCCGTCATAATCCGCCGGAACCATTCTATCGCCTGCCTGTCCCCAGGTTATTCCTGTATATCCGACCGTGGACTGGAGCAAATACCAAATATTATCCGACGGTCGACGAACCGAAACATCGGCTCGGCCGTCGCCGTCATAATCAAAAGGCGTCCGCGAGATCGTCGGAGTCGTCGAGCCTCCACGCCAAAAACCACTGGTCAACTCGAAGTTCGAGCCGGTACTCTTCCCGGTGGCGGCCTGTCCGATAGTTCCGTTGAGAGCAAAATTGCCGCCCGTGCTGCTGCCGGCGCCGTTTGAGATAACCGATTTGGTGATCTCGAACTGGCCGCCCGATTGAGCAAATGCAACGGCCGAAAAGATGAAAATCAATAAAATACTACTCTTCATTTTGCGTCCCCGATATCCAGCAAAAAAACACACGAAAGAACTTAGTTTCACTGAACAATTAAGGGCATGTGATTGAGCTCGGTGTAAGTCCGCCGGTGCCGTCAGCGGTCAACAGAGTGCACGTGGTGCCGGACGCAGGCCTTAAGATGATTCCTTGACCGGGCGAACCCACGTAAATATGCCCTCCTCTCACATCGAGCTTCGCCTTTGGAGCCGTGACACCGATGCCGACGCTCGTATCGGTACCGCCATTTACGCCGGTGATTCCGCCGAGAACGACCGAATTACTTTGGCTGACCGCCGCGTTCGCACCGATCGCGGTTGCATTCGAAAGAGCTCCGCCGACAACGTCCGCGTCGGCACCGACTATGGTATTCGAATTACCCGTCGTATTAGCGTTGCCCGCATTGCTGCCGAAGAAAGCGTTCGAGCTTCCCGTGTTTCCCGCTCCTTCACCCGCAAAGATGTTGGACGACCCGTTAGTCGCAAAAACTCGGTTGCCGTTGATGTTGTACTGCGTGACCGAGTTAACGGTGTTTGCGGTGAGCGTCGTGCCTACGGTCATCGTCGTGCCGACCGTACCAGTACCCGAAACATTGAAATTGCTCGACGCCTGCTGACTGGTATCGTTCCGTATATAGGTTGCTCCTAAATTCGGTATATCCGAAACCGCCAGCGGAGCGGCTTGCCAGGTCGTACCGTTGCTGCGAAGCACATTCCCGGCCAATCCCGACGAGCTAACGCCGGTTCCGCCATTCGCCTCGCCGAGCGTTCCCGTAATGTTTGCCGCGGGAACCGTAAAGCTTCCCCCGAAAGTTCCATTGACCGTAAGGTTACCGTTAACCGTCAGATTCGTTCCGATCGTTCCGCTGCCGGCGATGTTAAAGCTGGTTCCAGCCTGTGGTGTGATACTGTTATTTTGTACGTAATTTGTGCTGCCGGATGGAATCTCCGCCGCTGTAAGGGCTGAGGTGGCGAAACCACTGCCGGTGCTCTTTAGAAAATGGCCGCTCGTCCCTGCGGATGCGATGCCCGTGCCGCCATTGCCTACGCCAAGGGTTCCGGTTATGTTCGCCGCCGGAACACTGAACGATCCGCTGATCGTTCCCCCGACCGTAAGATTTCCGCCGATCGTTCCGTTGCCGCCGACATTAAAGTTCGCCCCCGCCTGTGCGGACGTATTGTTAGCAATGTAGTTGGCACCAAGATTCGGAATATCACCCGCCACGAGGGCGGCCGTCGTGAATCCGGTTCCGTTGCTCTTAAGGAAATGGCCGCTCGTGCCAGCAGAGTTTATGCCAGTGCCGCCGTTCGACACACCGACGATTCCGGTAAGATTTGACGCCGCAAGATTGCCGTTGATCGCTCCGCTAACGGTAAGGCTGCCGCCGATCACGCCGTTGCCGCCGACGTTAAAGGTTGCCCCCGCCTGCGGTGTCGCACTGTTCTGAACGTAGCTGGCGGCGAGGCTTGGAATGTCGGATGCCGTCAAAGCGGAGCTTGTCCATGCCGTGCCGTTGCTTCGCAGCACATTTCCGTTAGTGCCGGATGCGGAAACTCCGGTGCCGCCGTTAGCCATCGCGAGCACGCCGGTTATGTTGGCCGCGGGAACCGTAAATGAACCCGATATCGTCCCGCCAACGGTCAGGTTTCCGCCTATCGCCCCGTTGCCGCCGACATTGAAAGTGGCTCCCGCCTGCAGGGCCGCACCGTTCTGAATATAGCTAGTGCTGCCGGAGGGAATGTCCGATGCGATCAGTCCCTGGCTCTGCCAGCCTGAGCCGGTGCTTCTGAGGAAGTTGCCGGTCGTACCCGGCAAACTCAGGCCCGTGCCGCCGTTTGCCGCCGCGAGTGTTCCGGTAATGTTTGCGGCCGGCACTGAAAATGCTCCGGTTATCGAACCATTCACGATCAGACTGCCTGGAACTCGCACTGTATCGGCCGCACGGCCCAGAACGACCGAGTTGTTGTTACTGACCGTCGCACCGGCTCCCAGTGCGGTCGCAAACGAAAGATTTCCTGCTCCAACGTTCGCACCCGATCCGAGCAGCGTGTTTGAAAAGCCGGTCGTGTTCGACGATCCCGCCCCAAAACCGAAAAACGAATTATCGTTACCGGTCGTAGCCGTTCCGGCACCGACAAATATGTTGCTGGAACCAGCATTTGAAAGCACTCGCGTCCCTAGAATGTTGTACTGTGTTGCGGAGTTGACCGAGTTGCCCGCAAGGACGCCGCCGACGGTTCCGTTGCCGCTTACATTAAAGT
>JABFSB010000552.1 GCA_013140875.1 Acidobacteriota bacterium | reverse complement strand
GCCGAAAGACTACATCCGTCTGCGGTTGACCGGCGACAAGGCAACCGACGCAGCGGACGCATCCGGCACGCTTCTTTTCGACGTCCGTAACCGAAAATGGTCGGACGAAATGCTCGAAGAATTTCAGATCGAAAAAAGCCTGATGCCGAGAGTGTACGAATCGATTGAAGTGACGGGTTCGGTATCTCGATCCGCATCCGAGGCAACCGGCTTAAAAACCGGAACTGCGATCATCGCTGGAGCCGGCGATAATGCCGCGGGCGCGGTCGGAATGGGTGTCACCCGTCCCGGAACCGTCAGCGTGACCATTGGTACTTCGGGCGTGGTCTTTGGCGTTACTGAACAGCCGAAACTCGACCTTAAGGGCAGGATTCATACGCTATGCCACGCGATCCCGGGCCGGTGGCACAACACGGGCGTGACCCTCGCCGCCGGGCTGTCATTGAAGTGGTTCCGGCAAAACCTCGCCGAAGGAAAAAGCTTTAATGATCTGGACGACGAGGCGGCAGCGATCCAGGCCGGCTCTGACGGAGCGCTTTGGCTTCCCTATCTGATGGGCGAACGCACTCCGCACCTTGATCCGCAGGCGCGAGCGGCGTTTGTCGGCCTTACGGCGAGTCATACCAGGCCTCACCTTACGCGGGCAATAATGGAAGGTGTAGCTTTTTCGCTTCGCGATTCGCTCGAGATATTTAAGGAAACCGGTGCGGAAGTTTCATCGATCAGGCTCGGCGGCGGCGGTGCTACCTCACATATATGGCGGGCGATCCAGGCCAGCGTTTACGGGCGATCGGTAGAGATCCTGGAGGCGGACCAAGGTGCCGCATTCGGAGCGGCAATCCTTGCCGGCGTCGGAGCGGGAGCGTGGAATTCAGTGGACGAAGCGTGCGAAAGATCGATCCGCGTGGCTGAAACTGTCGAGCCGGACGCAGAATCGATCGGCATCCTAGATCGCGCTTACGAGGCTTATAAAATGCTTTATTCAGCTCTGGCTCCGGCAATGAAAACTATTGCAAAAGCCAATGCGTAGGGAGACAAGAAAACTATGAGTAACGACAAATACGCGCCGAAACCGGAGCACAAATTCACTTTTGGGCTCTGGACCGTCGGCAATCGCGGGGCCGATCCGTTTGGAACGCAAGTTCGGGCAAAACTCTCGTCGGTCGAGATCGTCGAAATGTTGGCAGAGGTCGGCGCATACGGCGTTAATTTTCACGACAACGATCTAGTGCCCATCGACTCTACCGCGGCGGAACAAGATGCGATCGTCCGTGATTTCAAAAAAGCCTGCGACGATAACAATATCAAGGTCCCGATGGCGACCGTCAATTTGTTTTACGAACCGATCTTTCGGGACGGTGCCTTCACCGCAAACGATACGAGGGTTAGGGCGTACGCCGTTCAAAAGACGATGCGCGCGATGGACCTCGGAGCGGAATTCGATGCCGAAACTTTCGTGCTTTGGGGCGGCCGCGAAGGCGTCGAGACGGACGCCTGCCGCAAGACGACCGACGCGATCAAGCGTTTTCGCGAAGCTCTCGATTATCTCTGCGAATACAGCAAGTCGCAGAACTACGGCTACAAGTTCGCCCTCGAAGCGAAACCGAACGAGCCGCGGGCCGACATCTATTTTCCGACGACCGGAGCATATCTGGCGTTTATCGAAACGCTCGAAAACAAGGAAATGGTCGGCGTAAATCCTGAGGTCGCGCACGAGCAAATGCCGGGGCTGAACATGTCCCACGCCGTGGCGCAGGCATGGGAAGCCGGAAAGCTGTTTCACATCGATCTCAACGATCAGGTGCCGGGACGATACGACCAGGACCTGCGGTTTGCTTCGGTCAGTCCGAAACAATCTTTTTGGCTGGTCAAGTTCCTAGAGGATGTCGGATACCAGGGAATGCGGCATTTCGACGCGCATGCCTACAGAACCGAGGATTATGATGGAGTCAAGGATTTTGCACGCGGGTGTATGAAGACATATTTGATTTTGAAGGACAAGGCCGAGCGCTGGAACAAACACGAGGAGATCGGGTCGATCCTGGCCGAAATCGAAGGAGCGAATAAGGACAATCACGTTGGAAGCTTTACTCAGGACGGGGCCGCTTCACTGCTGTCAAGGCAATTCGACCGTGCGGAGATCGCATCGAAAGGCTTAAAGTACGAACGTCTCGATCAACTCACGATGGATATTCTTTTCGGCGTCGATTAAAAGACCAAGCGTTGAGAGGCGTTTTATATTGATACAAATCGTGAATTTCAGTTACTATCTTTGGATAGTTCCAACTTTCCAGATTGAGATCGGCTTGCACATAAGCCAGAAGAAAAAAAGATGTACGGCGTATCCGCTAAGAAATTTTTAACGGTCATAATAACCACAGCTTTTGCTGCCGGCGCGATCTATATGTTTTCCGGGACGATTGTCAGCAGCCGAAGCGCGTCGGTCGATGATTATCAAAAATGGATCGCGGAGACTTATGATTTTCGATTTGGGCACGACCGGCCTTTTGCTCCGTCCAACGCGACGACGGTGAGCGGGAACTTCATCAAGCCTGAAAAATTCACTGCGTCCCAGCGTTGTGTTGCCTGTCATACGGATATTCATCCGCAATGGCGCGAATCCGCCCACGCCAATGCTTTTCGCGAACCGTTTTATCAAAAGAACGTTAACGATCTGACCACGAAACGCAATATCGCGTTTACCAGGCACTGCGAATCGTGTCATAACCCCGCGGCGCTATTTTCCGGGGCGTTGACCGACAAACCTCGGTTCAAGGACCGACCGTTCGATGACGACGGTGTTTCCTGTATCGCGTGCCATTCGATTCAATCGGTGAGCGGCCGCGGAGTCGGCGGCTACACGATGGCCGAGCCCGCTTTGCTCGTCAGCGAGAGCGGCGAGAGGATATCAAACCCAACCGATCAGGATATTCTCGAAGACGTTCCGGCACACAAGCGTGCCTTGATGAATGACGTGCTGAAGAAGCCGGAATTCTGCGCCGCCTGTCACAAATCTCAGGTACCAAAGGAACTGAACGACTATAAATTCCTGCGTGCGTTTGCGGTTGGCGACGAATTGCAGATGTCATCGTTCTCAAAAGAGTCGCCGCACCCTTATTACGTCCGTGACAAGCAGTCCTGCAATAGCTGTCACATGGTCAAGGTGGACGCTAAATTTTCCGATATCGCGGCCAAGGGCGGTGTCGTTTCGTCTCACCGGTTCGCGGCGGCAAATACGGCGATCCCGACATTCTACGGTTATAGAGATCAGCTTAAAGAGGTCGAAACGTTTTTGAAGGACGACCGGCTGGGTATCGACATTTTTGCGTTGCGCCGTGTGCCCGGCAACGGCGGCAGTGAAGAACTTATCGCGCCGGTAAACCGTCGTAACTTTAAGCTTGGAACAGGCGATGTAATAACTGCCGATGTAGTGGTCACCAACAAGAATATCGGGCACTCATTCCCGCCCGAACTTAGAGATTTTTACGAAGCGTATATTGAATTCTATGTGACTGACGGTGCCGGCAAACCGTTGTACAAATCAGGCTTTATCAAGCCGGACGGCTACCTTGACGAGTTCGCGCACGACTACAAAACGTACCTCGTTCGGCCCGACGGAAGTTCGAACGAATTACACCATATTTGGGAAACTCGGGTAATTCCGCAAAATCTTGCGATCCAATCCGGCAGATCGGACGTTGCTCGCTACAGGTTTGCGATTCCGGCGGAGTTGACGGGCAACATCAAGATCTCGGCCAGGCTTCAATACCGGCGCTTCACGAGGGTTTTCAGCGATTATGTTCTCGGTAAATCGGTCGATTACCCGATCGTGACAATGGCCGCGACCGAGAAGATGCTGAACATCGGGGACAACGCGTCCGCGCAGCCCGATCCAAAGGCAATGCCAGACTGGCGTAGATGGAATAATTACGGCATCGCCCTGCTTGATCAAAGGCAGTTCGCCGCGGCGGCCGATGCTTTTGCCAAAGCAGCCGAACTCGACGAAAAATATCGCCCGTTCGCGTTGACCAATCGCGCCCTCGCCTTTATGGAGATCGACCGCTGGGTCGAGGCGAGAAAACTTATCGATACGGCTCTTGAACTCGATCCGGCGAATTACCGTGCCTTGTATCAGCGGGGCCGGATCAACCGTGTCGAAAGCAAATTGGCCCAGGCCGAAGCCGACTTTAAGAAAGTAAATTCGGCGTTCCCCAGAGACCGTCTGACGCTGCAGCAGTTAGGTGAACTTTCCAAGATCAGGAATGATTATTCGACAGCGATCGGCTATTTCCAGCAAATACTTTCGATCGATCCAGAGGACGTAGGATCTCACTACAATATGATGCTCCTGTATCGGAAAACTGGGATGAAAGCGGATGCGGAACGGGAAGAAAAGACATTTTTAGACTTGAAAGAAGACCCGCGCACCACGGCCCTGGCGGCAGATTTCCTACAGCGTAATCCGTCGGTGGGACGGCGCAGTCTTCCTTATTACGTCAACGATCTGAAACCGTTTCGCTCCGACCTTGAAAAGAGCGGTTACCTGGCCGTGTTCGGCCTTCAATAAATATCGTCGTTCCATCGACGCATAGAAGATCGGATTTTCCTTAAGATCGACTAACATGCACAAAAAAGTTGTTGTTTCCATTCTCTCGATGATTTTTATAACGGGCGTCACTTGCCGTCAGGTAAAGCCGCAGTCCGGAGCGGCGACCGGCGAAGCTCAATCCTATACGTCGAGGCGCACGGCGGGGATCACGGATAATAACGCTCCGGTCATCTTCGAGGACGTGACGGCCGGAACGGCGCTAAAAGATTTTATCGAGGTTGGCGGCGAAAAAGCGAAAAACTACATTCTCGAATGCACGTCGGGAGCGGTAGCGATTCTCGATTACGACAATGACGGCAAGCCCGATATATTTTTGTTGAACGGCGGCACGATAAATGGCCTCGAAGGAAAAGAAAAAATGCCCCGTTCGGCCCTTTACCGTAATTTAGGAAACTGGAAATTCAAAAATGTAACCGATAAGGCCGGCGTTGCGAATGAGCGCTGGGGAATGGGCGTATCGGTAGGCGATTTTAACAACGACGGATTTCCGGATATGTTCGTGAGCAATTACGGCGTTTCGCGGCTTTATCAGAATAATGGCAAAGGTGTGTTCACGGATGTTGCCGCGAAGGTCGGCCTCAACATTGAGGGCTGGAACACGGGCGCTACGTTCGGCGACTATGACCGCGATGGACGACTCGACCTGTTCGTCCCGGCTTATGTTGATTTTGATCTCGCAAAATTGCCGATAAGTCCGGTCGATGTTGGCAAGGACGGAAATACCGGACGCAATTTTTGCCAGTTTCGAGGACAGCCGGTAATGTGCGGTCCGCGCGGTTTGCCGGGTGCGACGGACAGGCTGTTTCACCAGAAAGCCGACGGAACATTCGAAGACGTTTCGATCAAAGCCGGAGCGTCGGACCCGGGCAAATATTACGGATTCTCGTCCGTTTTTATTGACGTAAATGATGACGGATACGTCGATCTGCTGGTCATAAACGATTCAACGCCTAAGCAGCTCTACCTTAACAAACGCGACGGCACCTTCGAAGAGATCGGCTATCTGTCGGGAATAGCGCTCAATGAGAATGGCCGGGAACAAGCGGGCATGGGAGTAGGCGTGGGCGACTACAACAATGACGGGCTTGTCGATTTTTACATTACAAACTTCAGTGATGATTCAAATACGCTGTATCGGGCCGACGGTGATACAAATTTTACCGACTCGACATATCAGGCCGGGCTGGGCGAGCCGACCATACCTTTTCTAGGCTGGGGTACGTCGTTCATCGATTTCGACAACGACGGCTGGAAAGACATACTTGTTGCCAACGGACACGTTTACCCTCAAGTCGACAACTTTCAGTGGGGAACCAGCTACGCCCAGCAAATGACCTTGTTTAGAAATATGCGTCCTGACGCGAAGACAAGCCAGATCCTTTTTGAACGGATTCCGGCCAACCCGAATAGCGGCCTTGCCCTAGCGCTAAAGGGCAGAGGACTTGCCGTCGGCGACCTTGATAACGACGGCCGCGTCGACGCCGTCGTCAATAATATGGATTCGGCCCCGACGGTATTAAAAAACGTAGCGGCCGGACAGAATCACTGGTTAAATCTGCGGCTGATCGGAGACGTATCGAAAAAGACCCCAAAAGATGCGATCGGCTCGACGGTCTTTGCAACTATCGGAGGCGTTCGACAGCGTTTTGACGTCACGAGCGGCGCCAGTTACGCATCGCAATCCGATCAACGGGTCCACATAGGGTTGGGCCAGGCAGACAAGATAGACAAAGTCGAGATACGCTGGTCGAACGGCGAAACCGAAACGATAAAAATACCGGCCGTCGATCGCATCCTGACAGTAGAACAAAGCAAAGGGATACGCTCAAAGTAAACGGCCAGGGCGTCCCTTTCACCTCTTTCGGCATTAAAACCAGATGTATGCGAAAAGAACATTCATTTTTCCGCGCGTCCTTTGCATCACAACCTTTTGACGGGTGTAAGAACAAAGTCGTCTCCGAATCTCTGATTGTGAGCGGCCCCAAAACCGGAAGATCCGGATTAGCGGTTGCCGGCCTTTTGTTTTTTGCAATCTTAACTTTCTCGCATGTTGCGGTCGAAGCTCAAATAACCGAGACATCATTAAAAGGAACCGTCTCGGACTCGGACGGCAATGTAATAGTCGCGTCGACCGTCGTGGCGCAAAGCGAGGCAACGGCCCAGATCTCCACTACCACAACCAACAGTCAGGGCGAGTTTGTATTTCCTTCATTACCGTCAGGTACCTACAGCGTTTTTGTCCGTGTTCCCGGATTTAAGACTTACGAATTAAAGAATCTTAAACTGAACGTAGGTCAGACCAGTTCGCTGAACATAAAACTCGAGATCGGCGAGATACAAACCGTAGTTCAGGTCGGCGGCGATGAGGCGGTCACTCAGGTTTCGAGCGAGGGACGTGTGTCGGACACGTTCTCACGGCAAGCGGTAACGGAACTTCCAATACCGCAGCGGGATGTCTTCGCCCTGGTTAAACTGAATGCCGGGGCAACCGCAATCGCCGGCGCGGCAAATTCGACCAAGCTGACTAACTCGCCGGTCGTAACGGTAAACGGAAACCGCTATCGCGGAAACAACTATGTGCTCGACGGGGCACTCAATGTAAACGCCAATAACACCGGCGAACCGGCGATCGTGCCGAGCGTCGAAGTGGTCGAGGAAGTCCAGGTCCAGACCGCAAACTTCTCGGCCGAGTTCGGTCGCGGCAATGGTTCGGTCGTCAATATGCGGACGAAATCGGGTACCAACGAATTTCATGGCCAGGCATGGGAATATACCCGCAACGCCGGCCTGAACGCCCGTAATTTCTTTTCGGCAAAGCGGGCACCACAAACGTTCAATCAATACGGCGGAAGCTTTGGCGGGCCGATAAGAAAAAAGAAAACTTTCTTCTTTGCCAGCTATGAGGGAACTCGAAACGCACTGGCCAAGGCATTGTCCTTTCAGGTTGAAACTCCGGAGCTAAGAGCATTTGTCGCGTCAACGCGACCGAACTCGATCGCAAACCGATTGTTTCGCAATTTTGCGGCTCCAACGCCGGACCGAAGCGGCAACGGCTATGTAAACCAAACCAACATTTCCCTAAATGGAACCTCGCTTCCTGCCACGGGCACGGCGTCAGTGAACTTGCGCGACTATATAACTTCGGAGCAGTACCTAATTCGCGGCGATCATTCGTTCAATAAAGACAAAGATAGACTTTCATTCCGCTGGATACAGGAGTTTCAAAAAGATCAGGGCGGCACCAGTTCGTCGGCGGCGACCAACGGGAAAGCGATTCGCGGTGAGCGCGGTTTCTTTAACGGTAAATTCGGAAATTTTAACTTTGGCTATACCAAACTCCTTAACAATGCCGCAAACGATGTCAGATTCTCGGCCGGTTTTATCGACACCAAACGTGGAAATGACGATGCCTTAATTCCGGAGGTGACGATTACCGGAATCACCGCGCCCTTCGGCGACTCATTTAATTCCGGGACGAGGCTGAACACATACGAAGTGCGCGACACATTTTCGCTGGTCAGGGGATCACACACGATCCGTTTCGGCGGCGAGGCAAGGATGATCTTTAAGGAGCTTGCGATCGGACCGCCGAATGCAGGTACATTTACCTTTACATCGGTCCTCAACTTGATCAATGACTCGCCATTTCGGCAGACGATCACGGTCAACCCGACCACCGGCCGACCCACCGGATTCCCGAGAAACTTTCGTATTTTCGAAATGGGATCGTTCGTACAGGACGACTGGAAAGTGAATGCCCGGCTCAATTTTAATCTGGGTGTCCGCTGGGATTATTTTGGCGATGCCACCGAACGCGACGGGCTGCTTTCTTCAGTTATTTTGGGGACGGGAAACACTTTCCAGCAAAGAATTGCAACCGCGGCGGTCGGCCGCGTCGAGCGTTTATACACGCCCGAAAAAACCAATTTTTCGCCGCGCTTAGGCACAGCCTTCGACCCGTTCGGCGACGGCAAAACCTCGGTTCGCCTCGGATTTTCGCTGGCTTTTCAACCGCATCACGGACAATCGATCGCCGGGGCCCGAGCGTTATCACCCGATGCCGTACAGGTCGTTTCGCAACCTTCACAGGGCATCGGCACGCAGATACTTTACGGCATTCCGGTACCTTTTAACCCGGAGTTTGCCCGCGGCCTGAACGCCTTTGGCGGCATCAATCCGCTGCCGGGTGAAACGCGTCGCATTCGTCCGACAGGATTTGTGGTCAACCCCACGATCAAGACCCAATACAGCGAGAGTTTCTTTGCCAACATTCAACGACAGTTTGGTAACGGTTGGATTTTTGAGGCTGGATATACCGGCACTCTCGGCGTCAATCTTGAGAGGATCGATGATATCAACCGTTTTTCAGGCGACCTGTTGGATGGAATCGAAGATCGCCTCAACCCGAATTTCGGCGTTTTGCTGTTTGTTACGAACGGCGTGAGTTCAAACTACCACGGCGGCACTTTTGAAGTTCGCAAGAGCTTTGGAAAGGGCTTCTCGATTCAATCGAATTATCGCTTTTCAAAGTGGATCGATACGTCGAGCGACACATCGACCGGGCAATTCTCCGACAATTCCGAACCGGGCAAGGGAGCCCAGAATATCGATTGTCTTCGATGCGAACGCGCCCTCTCGATGTTCGATATACCACATCGTTTTTCGTTTGCGGGAATCTGGGCACCGGCATTCTGGAAAGCGCGATCCGGTGTTACGGGACAGCTGCTAAAAAATTGGCAGATATCGACGATCTTTACCGCTCAATCAGGGCGGCCGTTCTCAGTCTGGAACGGCGCGGCTTCGATCATTGACCGGGTAAACGGGCAAATCGTCGGATTCCGCGGCGGCGATTACAATCTCGACGGTGGTGGCGGAGCGGTCGGCGGCGGATTCTACGACCGCCCAAATGCGCCGGCCAACATAAACATTAGTTTCAGCCGCCAGAACTTCCTGACAGGCTTATTTCCGGCGTCGGCCTTTCCGGCACCGGCGGCGGGAACGAATGGCAATCTCGGCCGCAACACTTTTAGAGGGCCGGATTTTGTTACACTCGATCTTTCGGTGTCCCGCAAGTTCGCCTTTTCCGAAACAAAGAACCTCCTATTGAAATTGGACGCCTTTAATGCACTCAACCACGTCAACTTGTATCTTCCAAATGCCGACCTTTCGCTGGCGACATTTGGTAAGTCGACTCAGGCGTTCGAGCCGCGTACGCTTCAGGCGAGCATTAAGTTTATTTTCTAGTTTCGGTTTTGAACAAGCAGCCGTTTCGGCCAATTTCGGTTAATTACTATGCGAATCCTTTCAGTGTTATTTGTGTCAGCCTTTCTTGCCGCAGGCGTATTTGCTCAGGACTGGCGTAAGATGTCGGACGCCGACCTCAAAGCGGCAGTGCCGGTAAAAGCGCCGGTGATTAAAGAGGATATCGAAACCGAGCTTCGAACCGCCTCCGGGATTACGGACGGCAAGGCCTCGGTTTTTGGCGTGGTGATCATAACAGCAGGCTATGAGGCGGATGGAAAGTATACACACTTTCTGCGAACCAAAACGCGGCTTAGGGTAAGCGATCTCGATCTGGCTCCCGGCGATTATGTTTTCGGTTACCGCCGGGTGGATGCTCAATCGCTCAATGTTACTTTTTACCAGGCTATGGGCGGCACCGTGGTCGGGTCGATAAAGGCTGGCGTAGAACAAAAGAAAGGAGCGATTTATTCTTTTCTGATTGTTCCACCCGTCGGTAATGCCGGAAAGATCTATATCGGCAGGTTTTCATTCGACTATATTCTTAAATAGGCCTGACGCTTACAAAAATGACGGCAAAACTCTTTACATTCGCCATACTAATAATCTCGTTAACCGGAGTGATCAGATCGCAGGACGGATCGGCTGATAAACGCCCGCTTACCCCGATCAATTTGCTCGAGCGAACGGCGCGTGTACGTACCACTGCGAATGCACGTGTTCAACTTGCCGACGTTCAAGATATAAAAAATGCGGACGTGCTCCGATCCGGCAATGTACCCAACTACATACGTGCAATGCGGCAGCACACCAAGGCAGCTTCACAATACGCCGACCTCGTGCAAACGGTCCTTTTTGGCGGAACGGTTTCGCCCGAAACAAAAATGGCAATGGGCCTGAGGATCGCTCAGACATACAACAGCCCGTATTTGTACGCTCAGGCAAACCGCTGGATGCGGGCATCAAGGTCCGGACGCGAAATGCTTGCCGACTGGGTAAACCGCGCCGCTCAACCGGCGGCGGAAAAACTTGCCGTCGATTATGCGGAAAGGCTGACAAAAGACATTCACGGCGTGACCGATACGGATTTTGCCGCGGTCCGCTCGGTCTACAACGACGCTCAGATAGTCGAGCTGACGATGACGGTTTGTTTCTTCAATCATTTTGTCCGCCTGGCCGAAGGACTTAACCTGCCGGTGGAAACCTGGGTGCTCGACGACAAGTCGCCCAAAATGCCCGAGATCGAGGCCTTCGCAAACCCAAAGGCGCGAATCGCACTTGTTTCGGACAAGGAACCCGACGCCGGCACTTCGGCACTGGCGGCGGTGAAACAGGCCGAGGCTCAGGCACCGCAAAACGGACTGGGTATCGGCATAGCAAATTCGCAGCGTGCAATGATGCGCGTACCCGATTTTCAGGCGGCATGGCGTAATTTTGGAAGTCAAAATCGGCAAAGCTGGTCGATCGACCGAAACATACAATTACAGATCTCGTTCGCCGTATCGATGGCCAATGGCTGCCGCTACTGCACGCTCCATCAAGTTCTGGGTTTGCGGCGCCTCGGCGTCGATACGAAAAAGCTCCTTTCCATGAAAAAGGACGACTCCGCTTTAACGCCGCGGGAACTGGCAGCGGTCGTATTTGCCCGAAAACTGACCGTGGACCCGGCATCGATATCGGACAATGACTTTGCCGGCGTTAAAAAAGAATTTGGCGAAGGCGGAGCCGTCGAGGTAATACTCCAAACAGGCAACTTCGCCTTTATGAATAGATTTACCGATGGCTTGCGGCTGCCGTCCGAAGATGAAGCGGTAAAAACCTATCAGGAAGTTTACGGCGACAACACTTACAAAACCGACTGGAAGAAGCCGAAATAAACCTTCCCGCCATACTCTCAGTATGGCCGGCAATTTCCAATGAACCATAAGTTGATTCGCGTATGGAGTAAGTTTTTAACTCTACTCGGCGATAACTTATACTTGTGGATATGTCCGAGACCACCGCCATCGAATCTGTCCTTAGCGAGTCAAGATTATTCCCGCCGCCGGCCGAGTTTGCCGCGAACGCACACGTCAAGAGTTTTGAGGAATACAAAAAACTCTACGCCGAGGCAGAAGCCGACCCGCAAGCGTTTTGGGCAAAACAGGCGGAAAGCCTCGATTGGTTCGAAAAATGGGACACTGTGCTCGAATGGAATGAGCCGTTCGCCAAATGGTTTGTCGGCGGAAAGATCAACATTTCTCATAATTGCCTGGACCGGCATCTCGCGACAGAGCGCAAAAACAAGCCGGCTTTTATTTGGGAAGGCGAGCCGGGAGAGCATCGGACGCTGACATACGCAGAACTGCATATCGAAGTTTGCCGGTTCGCGAACGTACTGAAAAAGCTCGGCATTCGAACAGGCGATCGCGTCGCGCTGTATATGCCGCTCGTGCCCGAGCTGGCGATAGCAATGCTCGCTTGTTCGCGCATCGGAGCAACGCACACCGTTATCTTCGGCGGATTTTCGGCCGATGCGATTCGCGACCGCGCGATCGATGGCGGCTGCAAGTTGATCGTCACCGCGGACGGCGGTTATCGGCGCGGGTCCGAGATCAGGCTTAAATCAATTGTCGATGAAGCCGCGTCGCAGACGCCGAGCGTAGAGAATATAGTTGTCTTCAAACGCACCGGGTCGGAAGTTTCAATGACCGATGGCCGTGACCATTGGTGGCATGAGCTGATTGAGACCGTCGACGTGGACTGCCCAGCCGAACCGCTCGATTCCGAGCATCCCCTTTTTATTCTTTACACCTCCGGCACAACGGGGAAACCGAAGGGTATTTTGCACACCACCGGCGGTTACCTGACGCAGGCCGCGTACACGTCGAAGATTGTCTTCGACCTGAAGGACGAAGACGTTTACTGGTGCACCGCCGATATCGGATGGGTGACCGGACATAGCTATGTCGTGTATGGCCCGCTGGCAAACGGTGCAACCGTTTTTATGTACGAAGGCGCTCCGAACTTTCCTGATTTCGACCGCTTTTGGGACATCATCGAGCGTCACAAGATCACAATTTTCTACACGGCCCCGACGGCGATCCGTGCATTTATCAAATGGGGCGAGCAATATCCGCTAAAGCATGATCTTTCGTCATTAAGATTGCTCGGCACTGTCGGCGAGCCGATCAATCCTGAAGCGTGGATGTGGTACCACAAGATTATCGGCAAAACGAAATGCCCGATAGTCGACACATGGTGGCAAACCGAAACCGGTACGATCATGATCTCGCCGCTGCCGGGTGCGACACCGACGGTTCCCGGAACAGCGACGCGTCCGATTCCTGGCGTTTTGCTTGATGTCGTAACTAAATCGGGTAAATCGGTCGGCATCAACGAAGGCGGCTATTTGGTCGCAAAACACCCGTGGCCATCGATGCTGCGGACGCTTTGGGGCGATGATGAACGGTATAAGCAGGCGTACTGGTCGGAGATTCCGGGATACTACTTTGCCGGCGACGGTGCCCGACGCGACGAGCACGGCTATTACTGGATAATGGGCCGAGTCGATGACGTGATAAACGTCAGCGGCCACCGGCTGGGAACGGCCGAGGTCGAATCGGCCCTCGTGTCTCACGAAGCCGTCGCTGAAGCGGCCGTGGTCGGTCGGCCCGACGATTTGAAAGGACAGGCTATCGCCGCGTTTGTTACACTTGAAGGCGGGCGAGCGGGCGGCGACGATTTGAAAAACGAGCTCCGAGCCCACGTCGCAAAAGAGATCGGTGCACTGGCCAAGCCGGATGACATTCGATTCACGGATACGTTGCCGAAGACGCGTTCGGGAAAAATAATGCGGCGTTTGCTCCGCGAGATCGCGTCGGGTGCGCAGGTTGCGGGAGACGTAACGACACTGGAAGACCTTTCGGTGCTTGAGAAACTTCGTCAGGACGAAGAATGACTTCGATAAACGCGGAACGACGGCTTTCAAAAATCTTGTCGTTTCATACTGGCTGTGCAAAAATGGCTTTAGGTGAGGTTTATGCAGACGATCCAGTTGCCGGTAACAGAATATCAGGACTTGAAGGAAGAATTGTCCCTGCTGAAAAACACGGAGCTTATGCACACCATCAACAGACTTCTGGATCTTCTTTATCAGGAAAAATACGGTCTGTATATGGGCGAGTTCACTGACGATCTAACCGAATACTCCGTCGATCAGGCGTGGGGGAATGAAACGAGTGAGTGGGACAAATTATAAGCAGCGGGAAATCGTCCTGGTTCCGTTTCCTTATTCGGATCTTAGCAGTTCGAAACGTAGGCCTGTCCTGATAGTTTCCACTAACGACTACAACAAGAATTTTCAGGATGTATTGGTTTGTGTAATTACGAGCAATCTGCACAAAGATGCTTATTCGGTTGAGTTGGAAAGCAGCGATCTTGAGATAGGCGTCCTTCCGGAAAGTTCGGTCGTTAAGGCCCATAAACTCTTCACGATTCACCAACGCAAGATACTCAAAAAATTCAGCCTTGTTAAGGATGATTTTTTTGAAAAAGTTGTCGACGAAATAAGGCACTTGGTCGAGCCATAAAGGGCCTCGGCGGAAATACCAGAATGGCTGGAAAACCGGGAATATCAGCATCGACGGCGGAAATGGCCGAAGCGGGACGCGAATTTTATCGCCGCGGATGGGTGCTTGGCACAAGCGGTAATTTCAGCATGCTGCTTGCCCGCAAGCCGCTTCGCATTTGCGTAACCGCAAGCGGAATAGAAAAAGGGAATTTGGACGAGACCAACTTTCTCGAACTGGATGACGACGCCGAAATACTGCAAGGATTCGGAAAGCCGTCAGCCGAAACGCTGCTGCATCTGACGATCTATCGGTTTATGCCGAAAGCGAGGTCGATCCTGCACACGCACTCGGTCTGGGGAACGATCCTTTCCGATCATTTCTTCGAACAGGGAGCGATCGAGATCAACGGTTACGAAATGCTGAAAGGCTTATCCGGCGTGAAAACGCATGAGCATCATGAAAAAGTCCCGATAATTGAAAATTCGCAGGACTATATCGCACTGTCGCACGTGATCGAGAATGTGGTTCGCGACAACGACGGCATCCACGGCATCTATTTACGCCGTCACGGCCTCTACACCTGGGGCGAAAGCGTTGCAGAAGCAAGAAGGCATGTCGAGATTTTTGAATTTTTGTTTGAAGTGATCGGGCGACAGTTGAAGTAAACAGAAAAGGCGGCCACTAGGACCGCCAATCCTATCAGAAGGTCACATTCAATCCCGATAGCCGAGCGAATGAGCCTTGATTCGCACCTTGATGCTAGCAAAATTCCGATTACATTGTCAAAAACTTTTATGCACCCGGCGGGACTCGAACCCGCGACCTTCTGAATGCGAATCAAGAGCTCTATCCAGTGAGCTACGGGTGCACGGACAAAATTTTGGCATAAAGCGGTTGAAGGATTAATAAACGCCATGGCAGTTGTAGATGTACCAAATAAAGGACTAAGGCTTACTGAAAAGGCGTCGATAGCAGACTATCTTTGCGGCATCGGCATCGATTACGAACGCTGGGAGAATCTCAAGCAAATCTCCGCCGCCGCGACCGATCAGGAGATTCTCGACGGCTACGCTGAGGAGATCGAGGCGTTAAAACAGAAAGGCGGATATGTGACGGCAGACGTGATCAACATTGTGCCGACAACTCCGGGGCTCGACGCGATGTTGAACAAATTTAACAAAGAGCATTGGCACGACGAGGACGAGGTGCGCTTTATCGTCAAAGGGCACGGGCTGTTCCACATCGCGCCGGAGAACGGCGATGTCGTATCAATCGAAATGGAAGCGGGAGATATGATCCGCGTGCCGCGCGGCACAAAGCACTGGTTCAATCTTTGCGGTGACAAGACGGTGAGGGCGATCCGCCTCTTTCAGGACATTTCAGGCTGGACGCCGCATTACACCGATTCGGGTGTCGATGCCGGTTATCAACCGTTGTGCTTCGGCGTTTCGTATCTTCCGGCCTCAAGGGCCCTATGACGCGGAGGTATTCAGACAAGATTTACAGGAATAAACAAGGCGGAAGTAGAGATTCGGCCTTCCGACGAAATATCCTGTTCATCTTGTCCATCCTGTTAAAAGTTCTTTCCGCGTCTCCGCTTTGAAAAAATGACAAAAGCTTTTCTCCTCGACATAGAAGGCACGACGACACCGATCGATTTCGTTCACAATACGCTTTTCCCGTACGCTAAGGCGCGGATGGGCGGGTTCGTTCTGGACAACCTCGGCGATCTGAAATTCGAGATCGAGCAACTCGCAGAAGAAAACTCGGGCGACGCAGAATACAACAG
>JABFSB010000479.1 GCA_013140875.1 Acidobacteriota bacterium | reverse complement strand
GCCTTAAGTATTCCGCTAATTGTTCACTGGTAACTCGTTCCTGCTCCCAAGTATCGCGGTTTCGTACGGTAACTGCGTTGTCTTCGAGCGATTCGTGATCGACGGTCACACAAAACGGCGTGCCGATCTCGTCCTGGCGGGCGTAGAGTTTGCCGATGCCGCCGGTGTCGTCATAAACGGTTCGCATTGACGGCTGCAGATCTTTTTTCAGCCGCTTTGCCATTTCGACGATCTCCGGCTTATTTTTCGCGAGCGGCAAAACGGCGACCTTGATTGGGGCCATTTCGGGTTTGAGTTTCAGGATGACACGAGTTTCGCCTTTTTCATTTGTCTTCTCGGTATAGGCATCCATCATGACCGCGAGCAAAGTGCGATTGACGCCGATCGACGGTTCGATGATGTATGGGTAAAATCGCTCGTTCGTCGCAGTATCGAAGTACGAAAGGTCTTCGGTCGAATCCGGGTTGATCCGCTTCCCTTCCGCGTCCTCAGGTTTTTTCGAATGAACGCGAAGATCGAAATCGGTGCGGTTCGCGATTCCCATCAGCTCGTCCCACTGCTTCGCTTCGTCTTCGCGTTCGGGGAAAAAGCGGTAGAGAATATCGACCGTGCGTTCGGAATAATGCGCTAGTTCTTCTTTCGATTGTTCGTAATCTTTCAAATTCGCGTCCGAAATACCGATCGAGTTTATCCAGTCGTGAAATCCGTCGATCCATTCCTGATGCGCCCGGCCCGCGTCCGGCGGATTCACAAAATATTCGATCTCCATCTGCTCGAACTCGCGCGTTCGGAAGATGAAGTTCCCCGGCGTCACCTCGTTGCGAAAAGCCTTCCCGATCTGTGCGATCCCGAACGGAAGTTTTCGCCGCGACGTATCCAGTACGTTCTTAAAATTGACAAAAATTCCCTGCGCTGTTTCCGGCCGCAGATACGCCAGCGAAGCCGGATCGTCGTCCGCTGAAACGGCGCCGATCGTCGTGCGAAACATCAGAATGAACGGCCGCGGGTCGGTCAGATTTTTCAATCCGCAGTTCGAGCAAATAAATTTCCCGTCCGCCGGATCGACATCCAACTTGTCCTGCCGCAAGCGTGCCTTGCAGTCGCGGCAATCCACCAGCGGATCGGAAAACGTCGTCTCATGCCCCGAATATTTCCACACATTCCGGTTCAGAATGATCGAAGAATCCAGACCCTCGACATCGTCACGCTCATAAACCACCCAGTTCCACCAGGCCTTTTTGATGTTGTTCGCCAGCTCAACTCCAAGCGGCCCGTAATCCCACGACGACCCCAGGCCGCCATAAATATCCGAAGCCGGATAAACAAACCCGCGGCGTTTTGATAGAGATACGATAGTTTCGATATTAGGTGCTGACATAACGTATTTCGAAAGAGTGATTTTACAATGAAATCAGGAAAAAGGCTTGGACGCCTGTCTAAATGCACGTAAGATATGTCGTTAAATGCATCCTTCATCAAAAATCGCGCTCTTTGTCACGATCTTGTTCTTATCCCAGACGTGTCCGATCCTCGCCTGCATCAATGCTCCCGAAAGTCCCGTTAAAGTAGGGCAACCAATCTACACCGAAAAGTTGGGACCGGGAGAGTATATCCAGAAATTACTGGCAGGACATCTCGCGGCTCAAGATTGGGAATTTGCCCTCGCCAATGCTAAAAACCCGAATTTGAGGGAATCTAATTCCGTCGATGAGAATAGTGTAGCCGTTGCGCTCATACATTTAGGCAGAACCCACGAAGCTCTAAAGATACTCGAGAAACTTGAGAGAAGATCTCCCGGCTCGTATTACGTCGCTGCGAACCTAGGAACCGCATACGAACTCTTGGGCGACAACGAGAAGGCCTATAAGTGGATAGCGGAAGGCATGAAACGAAATCCCGATTCACACTTTGGTACGGAGTGGCTTCATCTAAAAATACTAAAAGCCAAACAGGCGATCAAAAAAGAGCCGCAGTGGATCGATAAGAACTCCGTGCTGGGTATCGATTGGGAAATGATAAGCGGCGATCTTTCAAAGGTTCGGGTATCCGACAATCGCAAAACTGTTCACAATGCTGACGCCGTCCGAAAGGCGATTGAATACCAGCTTCATGAGCGCACCGAGTTCGTAAAACCGCCTGACCCAACGGTAGCGAGCCTACTTTATGATCTTAGTCATCTGGTCAGACATTCGAGATCGGAGGAGCACGGAAACCTTGTCTTGAATGCTGCTCACACTTATGGTCATCTGAATACCTTAACATCGTCACCCGTAATTGCCGCACCTGAGACCGAAACGATTGCTACTGAGACCTCATATTGGGTACCGGCCATAATTGTCACAAGTATTCTTGCGGCCTTCTTATTCGGTGGGCTATGGCTAAGGAGTCGAACGACGTCTTGAGAGAGACGAGAGTCTCGACATCGGCGTAATTTGACGACAGGACATTCATTAAGCAACGCACTTCAGACCCAGGTGTTTTTCGAAAGGAATAAAGTCGCGGTCATTATGCAGCAATTCAAAACCACTCATTATGCATTTCGTGGCGATGATAGTGTCAACCGTTTTTCTTACGGTGAAACCAAGGGACCTTAGATAGACGTAATGTCGGGCCGCCTGAACGGCGATGTCACGACCTCCGGCAGTCTCAAATCGGAAGGCGTCAAGAACCCTGAGCGTCGACTCAAAATCCTTTACTAGGCGAAACCCTTGCAGGACTTCCGCCACTACCAATTCGGTTGTTATGATCTCCCGCTTGCCTAGCACATCACTCAGCTTCCGAGTGTGGGGAAGATCAAATCCGTTGAAATAGTCGATCCAGACGCTCGAATCTACAAGGATCATTTATCAAGCCTCATCGCTTCAAGATCACCTTCCCACTTTACCTTGCCGCGAAGCTTCTTCGCCAACACTTCCTGTCTTTTCAGTCGTAAAAGTGTTTCCAGACCTAGTTCAACAACTTCCCGTTTGGTCCGTAAACCCGTTATTTTCAGCGTATCCTTTATCAGCTTATCGTTAATCTCAATATTCGTGCGCATGATGTGTATGATAGCAGTAAATCATACACATCACAAAACTCGTCGTATGTTTCAAACGAGGTTCACCGGATAACGCATAGTCTTTGGTACGTCACTTTTTCCTATTATCGATATCTTCCTGCAAAGCCTCAACGGCGTTCAAAATCCCAATAAACTTCTCGCCAATGTCGGTCAATTCATACTCTACCCGCGGCGGAATTTCGGCGAATTCGGTTCGGTTGAGTATTCCGAGGGCGGTCATTCGTTTCAAACAATCGGTCTGGACCTTGGTGGTCAGTCCGTCCACGGCGTTAGTGATCGCTCCCGGACGGACGACGCCGGTGTCGATTAACCGCATTATCTGCCGCGACCATTTGCAGCCGAGCACATTCTCATAAACCGTAGCCGACGAAATTGTTTCTTCTTTCTTTGCCATAATTTACACCGTCAGGTGCGTACCTTACCGAAAAGTGCGGACTATTTTCCGCTGTCTTTATCCATTATATTTTTGTTGTTCGAAATAGAAAATAATAAAGGGAAATTATGAAACGATTTGAAGGTAAAACGGCTCTTGTCATCGGTGGAAACAGCGGCATCGGAAAGGAAACCGCAAAGATATTGCTGACCGACGGAGCATCCGTCACGGTCGTCGGTCGTAGTCAACAAAAGCTGGATGCGACGGATATGGAATTGGGCATTTTAGGACACATAAAAGCATGGCAGAGCGACATTTCAAATCGCGAAACTTGTCGGGAACTCGTTCGCCGGATAGCTGACGAATTGGCGGACGTCGATTTGCTTGTAAATTCGGCCGGTGTATTTTCACCAAAGCCGTTTCTGGAGCATAGCGAAACAGATTACGACAGCTACGCAGAGATCAGCCGCGGAACATTCTTTGTCACGCAGGAAGTTGTTAAAAATATGGCAGCTCGCGGAAGCGGCGGCTCGATTGTAAATGTCGGTTCGATGTGGGCACATCAAGCGGTACTGGCAACACCGAGCTCTGCATATTCGATGGCAAAGGCGGGATTGCACAGCCTGACGCAGCACCTGGCGATGGAACTTGCCGGTGCGAGTATTCGTGTCAATGCGGTCGCACCCGCCGTCGTCGAAACGACCATCTACGAATCATTCATCGAACCGTCAAAGGTCCATGAAACTTTGCAGGGCTTCAACGGTTTTCACCCGATCGGCCGCGTCGGAAAACCTCTGGACGTTGCGGAAACTATCGCTTTTCTGTTGTCCGACCAAGCCTCCTGGATAACGGGTGCGGTGTGGAACGTGGACGGCGGCGTGATGGCCGGTAGAAATTGATCTAGCCGTGAGGCACTTGACCGGCCTAAACAACTTCTCCTTCGTCCTTTACGTTCTTCGCGACTCTGCGTGAAATTCTTTTTTCTGCCACGCAAAATCCGCAAAGATCGCGAAGAACATTGACGGTCGCCTCAATGAAAGAAAGGGACGACCTAAAAGCCGTCCCTTTACTTTCCGAAGCTGATTAACCAAGACTACTCTTCCCCGCCGCCGGACGCCTTCGCTTTCTCTTCCGACAAGATAGCTTTACGGGAAAGCTTGACCTTATTGCCTTCCCTGCCGATGCACTTGACCAAAATTTGCTGGCCTTCTTTCAACTCATCCCGCACGTCTTTGACACGGCGGTCGGAAATTTCGGAAATGTGCAGCAGGCCGTCGAGGCCGGGCAGGATTTCGACAAAGGCGCCGAAATCGACAATGCGCGAGACCGTGCCCATATAGGTCTCGCCGATCTCCGCTTCTGCGGTGAGCGACTTGATGCGGGCAATCGCGGCCTGGGCGGCATCACCGTCCGCGGTCGCTATAAGAATCGTTCCGTCGTCGTCGATGTCGATCTTCGCACCGGTTTCCTCGGTGATCGAGCGGATAACCGAACCGCCCTTTCCGATCACGTCGCGAATCTTGTCCGGGTGGATCTTCATCGTGATGATTCGCGGTGCGTAGGGCGAGATATCTTCACGCGGAGTATTGAT
>JABFSB010000461.1 GCA_013140875.1 Acidobacteriota bacterium | reverse complement strand
CTCATTGACCTTGTGAGGAATCTTACCCACTTCGGGAGCGATTTGTTAGGGTTCGTGAGCTATTTGCACCGCTTCGTGAGGCACTCATAGTCCTTCTTGAACGTCTCACATTTCTTCGTCTCGAACTTCAACCGCTTAGGCTGAGATTGCGGCAATTAATTGCGCTTCTCGATGGCCGCCGCCCGTATCTCTATCTTCTTAGCGGCTACCACACGCTTCGTTTGTCGAAGTAGCTTCGCGTAATTATTGAGATATTGAATCAAGTCGGGATGATAGCGTCCTTTCCTTGCCTCAGTAATACTAATCACCTCTTTGTAACGGTATTCAGCTTCTTTGAACTCTCCACGTTCAGCCGCAATCAACGCCAAATTGTTCGAGATCATTAACAGAGTGTCTACATCCTCGTCGGTCGCATCGCTCTCACCAATTGCAAATAAAATTGCGCGGGCTTCCCGAAAGAATGGCTCGGCCTCAAGCGATTTGCCCTGATCGTAAAAGACCTTTCCTAGATTTACGAAGCTTACAGCTAAGTTCCGACGCGGCGGTGGATCGTGCTTTTCCCGAAGACGGATTGCTCTGCGATGCGTTTCTTCGGCTTCCTTGTATTTTTTCTGTTCATTGTATAGAAGACCGAGATTGTTAAGAGCCGCCGATGTTTGCGAGTAGTCGGAGTCGGACTTAATTCGTGCTTTTTCAAGTAGCTGTATTTGTTCCTGCAGTATCTTTTCGGCTTCCGCGAACTTGCCTTGACCATGCAGTGCACCGGCCAGAGCATTGAGCGTGTCGGACATAAGTCCAGGTGCCAAAGGATTTCCCTCCTTCGCCTCCTTTTCCACCTCGACGATGACGAGCCGAAACAGACGTTCGGCCTCCCCATAACGTCCCTCAGTAAAGGCCTTCATTCCGCCTTCGAACAACGTAGCCCCAACCGAAATCTGGCCGATCGCGATCTGAGTAGCAAACACGATAAGCAGTCCAAAAATCGACAAACGGAAGATTCTTCTCATAACAATTTATCTCTGCACCAATCGATAACGTCGCACCCACACTTCACTCAACTCAAAACCGGACGACAAACTTACACTGCGGCGACGCGGTTGTAGACGGTGTCGCGTTCGACGGGGTCGAAGCCGGCGCGGTGGATTAGTTCGATGATCTCTTGTTTGGTCATTTTTACTTCGTTGTTGGACTCGACGGAGTAGCTGTGGGTGAGTTCGCCGCCGTCGGTGATGGTGCCGTCGAGGTCGTTGGCGCCGAAGTGGAGGGCGGTTTGGGCGGTGGATTTGCCGAGCATGACCCAGTAGGCCTTGATGTGGTCGAAGTTGTCGAGCATCAGGCGTGAGACGGCGATGGTCTTGAGGTTGTCGATGGCGTCGGGGCCGGGAAGCGATGATAAGGCGGTGCCGGGCGGATAAAACGCGAGCGGAATAAAGCATTGAAATCCGCCGGTCTTGTCCTGCTGTTCCCTTAAACGCACGAAGTGATCGATGCGGTCTTCGATCGTTTCGATGTGGCCGTAGAGCATCGTCGCGTTAGTTTTCAAACCCGCGGTGTGAACTTTTCCGGCGAGTTCGAGCCACCGGTCGCCGTCGCATTTGTGATCGCAGATTCTTGATCGTGTCGGCTCCGCAAAGATCTCAGCACCGCCGCCCGGGCATGAATCCATCCCGGCTGCGTGCAGCTTTTCGATCACTTCCTCGTCGGACATTTTGTAGAAGCGAGCAAAGAAATCAAGCTCGACCATCGTCAAGGCTTTTAGGTGTAATTTTGGGAATTCACGTTTGAGCGACGAGAAGAGGTCGGTGTAATACTCGAACGGCAACTTGCTGTTCAACCCGCCGACTATGTGCAACTCGGTCGCGCCTTCACTTACGGCATCACGAGCTATTTGTATGCCCTCTTCGATCGAATGTGTATAAGCACCTTCCTGCCGGGCACGTTTGTAAAATCCGCAAAACTTACAGTCCGCCACGCAGATATTCGTGTGGTTGAAATGGCGGTTGACGTTGTAATACGTCGTCAGCCCGTGCTTGCGGCGGCGGACCGTGTCGGCCAATTTACCAAGCGCGTTGAGATCGGTCGTGTTGTAAAGGGCAAGGCCTTGGTCAAAGGTCAAACGCTCGCCATTTTCGACCTTAAAGGCTATGTCACGCAAATTCGAATCGAATGAAAACTGCATATAGTTCTGGTTATTTTAAAGGGTAGGCCGGTGCGCTATGCCACTCGTGCTCGACATCCTTCATAATTAATGCGTGGTCAAATTCTATCGTGCCTTCGGGAAAAATCGATCTATCGTCGTAAAAGGTGGATGACACGGTCTCAACGTCCAACGGCCTGACTTTCCACTCCATTGTCTCTAACGTGATACCGTCGAGATGTTTTTGATCGCGTGTGGCCGAATAGCCCAACGCACCACCGCGGAAAAATTCCGATGAATCTTCCAGCTTTTCGAACATCGAATCTTTCGGCAATTCATCAGCGAATCTTCCACTGACCTCAACCTTAATTTCATCGTCGCGCGATTTCATCGAGAAATCGATCCGATCACCCGTTTCGACCACCGTAAAATCCGCTCGATTATGCTCGCCCGGAAACAGCGTGCCGCCAGCAAGGGCGTTGATCGCCGAATTGGTATCGCGGCGTGGAATGAAAACTCCTTCTCGAGTGTTGCCGTCTTCATCCCATTCGACAGCGATGCGGTGGGCGGCATTTTCGCTACTGAGGCCCAAAAACTCAGGAGCTAACTTCGGCCGGATGTGTTCAAGCCGAATAAGGCATATTCCCGCGACTGCTTTTCCCCGATGCAGCTTCGGCCGAAACCCTTCCGGCAAAAGCCGCTGGACAGCCACAGGATCCGACTTGAAATTCACCAGTATCCTTCGTTTTATTATTCCTCTCAGGGTCGGGATATTCATTTTAGTTTGATGACCGACTGCGGCGTAATCCTATGCTAAAATCTTATCAAAAGGCCTCAAACTAAACTAACTATGAAATTCGGACAAGTGCCAAATCCCGAGAAGATCGATTTTGCGATTCCTGTCGACCACAAAGATTCAAAAGTGATTCTTACAAAGTCAGGGGCGAAGAAAATGGACGTTTATGTCGGTTGTGCAAAATGGAACAAGACCGATCTGAAGGGCTTTTATCCGAAGGGGACGAAGGACGAGCTTGGGTATTATTCGACGCAGTTTAATTGCATCGAGCTGAACGCGACGTTTTACAGGTTGTTTCCGCCTGGGACCTTTGAAAAATGGCATGCTACCACGCCGGACGGATTCAAATTCTTTCCAAAGCTGGAGCAGGCGATCTCGCACTTTCGGCGGTTGAAAGACGTTGAAGAGATCGTCGATAACAACGTGACGAACATGTCGCATTTGAAGGAAAAACTGGGAATGCCTTTCCTGCAAATGCACAACAATTTCGGGCCGAAGGATTTTGATCGTGTCAGGGCCTTTGCCGAAAATTGGAAATATGATGTTCCGCTGGCGATGGAATTCCGCCACACGGACTGGTACAACGATCCGAATGTATCCGAGCAGCTTTACGATCTGCTCGAAAGCCGCAAAATTACGAACGTGCTGGTTGACACGGCGGGCCGTCGCGACCTGATGCACATGCGGCTGACGACACCTTCAGCCTTCGTTCGTTGGGTCGGTGCGAATCATGAATCGGATTACGCAAGGCTGGACGAATGGGTGGATCGCGTCGCCGATTGGAAAAAGCAAGGACTAAAGGAACTTAACTTTTTCGTCCATCAAAATATCGAGAAAGAATCGCCGCTGCTTTCGGCTTATTTTATCGAAAAATTGAACAAGAAAATCGGAACCGATCTGCCGATACCGAAGACCCTTGATTCAAAAGCAAAAGATCCCGATCTGTTTAAATAACGCGTCCGAGAGACGTTCGGCGCGTCCGCAACAAAAACAAAATGAAAAACCCAAGCAAGATACTGTTAATCGTCGCCCTCTTTGCGTTTACCTCGCTTTCGCTTTTTGCCCAGGTAAAGACTGTTACTGTAATCAAAGCCGGGCGGCTGATAGACACTGTAAACGGCCGCGTTCTTGAAAATCAGACGATCATTGTCGAGGGCGAGACGATCAAAGCGGTCGGGCCGAATCTGGCTGTTCCGGCCGGTGCGAACGTGATCGATCTTTCGCGGATGACCGTGATACCGGGGTTGACCGACTCGCACGTTCACATCACCGGCCAGGCGGGCGGCGATTATTACGATGGTTTGTTTCGTAAAAGTTTTATCGACGAAGCGGTCGGAGCCCACATCTATGCAAGGCGGACGCTCGATGCCGGATTTACAACCGTGCGAAATGTCGGTGCGGGGCCCTTTGTGGACGTGGTTCTAAAACGAGCGATCGACCGCGGCGAGATCGTCGGCCCGCGCATAATTCCGGCGACGATGTACATCGGCTCGACCGGAAGTCATGGTGATCTTAACGGCTTTTCGCCGTGGATCGGGGACAGGACGCCGCCGGAAATGTCCGGCCTTGCCGATGGCGTCGAAGAGGTACGAAAGAAAGTGCGCTATCTGATAAAGAACGGTGCCGAGGTCATTAAATTCGGTGCGACAGCGGGCGTATTGAGCGAAGAAGCCAGCGTCGGAGCTCCGCAATATTCGCAGGAAGAAATGAACGCCATCGTGGCCGAAGCAAAGCTGCACGGCATTAAAGTGTGCGCTCATGCACACGGAACAGAAGGCATCAAGATGGCCATCAAAGCGGGTGTCGATTCGATCGAGCACGGCAGTTTTCTCGACGCCGAAGGCATCCGCATGATGAAGGAGCGCGGCACTTATCTTTCGGCCGACATTTACAACGACGATTACATTCTCGCCGAATACGCAAAATTCAACACGCCGCAAAAAATTCTCGACAAAGAAAAACTCGTTGGTCGCACTCAGCGTGAAAATTTCAAAAAGGCGGTTCAGGCCGGTGTAAAGATAGCTTATGGCACCGATGCCGGCGTTTATCCCCACGGCTGGAATGCGAAGCAGTGTTCTAAGAGGGTCGAATGCGGCATGACTCCG